>JAFRWQ010000118.1 GCA_017437925.1 Bacillota bacterium | reverse complement strand
CGAAGGCCAGGTCCAGCAGGGCGGAGCCGTCGCTGAGGTCCGTTCCGCAGATCTGCTCCAGGGTCTTTATCCTGCTGTTCAGGGTGTTCCTGTGTATGTAGAGCTTTTCCGCGGTCTCGCTGCGCCTTCCCAGGTTCTGGGCAAGGACCATCGCCGTCCTTATCAGGTTGGTGCCGTTCTCCCTGTCGTATTCCAGTATGGGCCTGAGCTTGGAGATGGAGAAGTCGGCGAGGCTCCTCTTGTCGCCGCACCATATCAGGGCGTTCTCAAGATCGGCGTCGTGGATGTGGACTATGGGGATGCCGCGGTTTCTGGCTATGTATCTGGCGGCCAGCACCTGCCTGTTGGCCTGGGGTATGTCGAGGTAGCTCTTGCAGGGGTCGGAGATGCCTATGTAAAGGGAGGCGTCCAGCTCCTCCTTCACCCGGTCCCTGATGCTCTCCGCCGCTTCTATCAGGGCGCTGCGGTCCGTCTTTCTGCAGATATAAAGGAAGCTGTCGTTCTGCACGTGGACCAGCGAAGATCTCGAGAACTCCATCAGTTTGCTCTCTATGCTGACCTTGAGCAGCTCCTTGAACCTCAGGATCTCAGCCTCGGTCTTTTCTTCCGCGATCTGGGCGAAGCTCTTGACGTCGAAAAGTATGAGGGAAAAGGGAGGATTTATCCACTTGAGGTATTCGGCCCTCTGTCTGGCTTCGCTCTCGGTGCTTATGTTGTCCGAGATCAGGTCCATGAAGAAGCTCTCGCTCTCCGAGAACTGCTGGGATGAGGCTTCGAGTATCACGTACCTTAAGATGGAGCTGATGAGCCGGTTGACCTGCAGGTCCTTAGGCATGGTGAACAGGGGAAATTTCAGGGCTTCCGCTTCGCCGAGCATTTCTTTGGGGATGTCTTCGTCCGAGTTTTTAAGGACCAGGCCGGAGCAGCCCCCGGCGCTGAGCTCAAAGGCGATCTTGGAACACAGCCCCGGGTCCGAAAGCGCCGATGGCTTGAGCCTGCTTATGATCAGGCAGTTTTTCGAAGCGCGGATCCGGCCTTCTTCAAGGCGCGACCACTCGCAGGAGGTCACGGGAGTGCTGAAGCCCGAGGATCCAGTGAGCAGTCTGCACATGGAAAGCTCGCTGTTTTTATAAATATCGATAAGATTATAAGACATAATTCCTCTTAATTTTGCAAGCTATCAGGTTTTTTATATCTCCGAGAATAATGTAACTATATCATTTTTGCGCGGACTGTGCAAGATGCTTAATCGAAGAGGCAGATACGGTACGTGTTGAACATTGAATTTGCTTCTGCAAAATGTCAAACTAATAACAGCATTACTTTAGCGCGGCGGAGCGGTCTCCCTGTCCGTTCAGCCGCGAAGCTGTCAAAACATTATTGTGAGGAGGAAAATATGAATAAGTTTCTTAAGGTCATGGCTCTGAGCCTGGCCCTGGTGCTTGTCTTCTGCGCCTGCGGTTCCAAGACCGAGACACAGCAGCCTGCCCAGACCACACAGCCTGCCCAGACCACACAGCCTGCCCAGACCAGTACTCCTGGCACGGTAGAAGCGCCGCCCACAGCTGCCGCTCCCGCGGGGGCAGACAACACCAAGAGCGCAAGGGATACCATCCACATCACCTGCAACCAGGTCGTCGAGACCTTGAATCCCTATAACTCGGGCGCCATCATCGACAATCAGTGCTTCACCAACATCTACGAGACCCTGTTCCTCATCGAGGGCGACAGATTCGAGCCCCGCTGCGGACTCTCCTGGGAAGCCCTGGACGACGGCATGACCTACAGAGTAAAGGTCAACCGCGACGTAGTATTCCACAACGGACAGAAGCTTACCGCCGAGGACGTAGCCTGGTCCCTCAACTATGAGCTCAAGGACGGACCCTATGTAAGGAAGAGGTCCAACGTCTCCAACTTCGAGTATGCCAAGGTCATAGACGACGATACCGTAGAGATCAAGGCGACCGATACCGACGTCGCGTTCATGAGAAACATCTGCATAGTCGGCTATATACTCAACAAGGAAGAGTACCTGAAGGCAGAAGAGAAGGGCATCACCGGAACCGAATGGGTACCCTGGGGCACCGGTCCCTATGTGATCACCGAGTACAACCCCGACGCCGAGATACTGATGACCGCCTTCCCCGACTATTACAGAGGCGAAGCCCGCATCAAGAACGTCGACCTGACCGTACTCGCCGACAACAACACCATCACCGTAGGCTTTGAGGCCGGAGACCTCGACTTCATCGTAGTTCCGACCGCCGCCTGGGAGAGTCTGTCCAACAACAGCGACTACACCACCTTCCTCTCCCCGACCACCCATACCAGCTTCTTCGTTGTAAACATGCTCAGCCCCAAGACCTGCCTGACCGACAAGAGAGTGCGCAAGGCTATGGCTTACTGCATCAACAGAGAGGCCATGTGCATAGCCGCCTATGACGGCATAGCCCAGCCCGCCTACTCCATGTTCAACCCCGACACCGTATACGGCGGCTTCACTCCCGAAGAGCTGCAGGCCAACGGCGTAGAAGCTTACTTCTATGACGTGGAGAAGGCCAAGGCCCTGCTGGCAGAAGCCGGCTACGCCAACGGCTGCGACATCGGTGAGATCGATACCATCAACGGCTCCTACTGGGGCAAGATGTCCACCGTATTCCAGTCCAACCTGAAGGATATAGGCGTCACCGCCGAGATCACCCTGGCCGACTCCGCTGCCTGCCGTCAGCTGAGAAAGGACCACGACTTCGATCTGTCCACCACCGGAACCAACTTCACTCCCGACGCCGGACTCAGCTATCAGTACTACAGATATCTGACTCCCGAGCAGATCGCCAGCGGCCTCAATACCGAGCCCATGGCTCAGAACCAGGAGCTGGATGCGGCATTCGTCAAGGCTATGAACGATCCCGACGAGACCCAGAGAAGACTCGACTGGATCGAAGCCAACCGCATCATCCAGGATGAGTGCTACATCATCCCGACCTTCCACAAGGCCATACCCTATGCCTACAACAAGGATCTGGTCTGCGAGGAGATCAACACCAACTACTACTACGTCTACAATTTCTACTGGGCCAACTAAATAAGCCTTAATACCTGAAGACAAAGCATCAAAGCTGCCCGGACGCGCAATAAAGCGTGCCCGGGCATTTCTTTCGGAGTCCGTAAGCAAACTGCACAGCGAAAGACAGCCGTTTTAAAATAAACGATGATGCTGTATGACATTAGGAGCAGTTATCTTGTTCTAATCCCAGTAAAATATATGAAATTTATAGTTTTCAAAATGTTTTAGTCATATTACTTTTAAGGGACTGTGCAAGATGCTTAATCGGACCGTCCAATACAGGTCGGTTTGAATATTGAATTTGTGTAATCAAAATGTCACAATAATAACAGTATTTCTTTATCGTGCTGAAGCAGACCCAGGGGTCCTTCAGCAGCGATACCCAAGATCCTAAAACAAGGAGGAGAAAATGAATAAGTTTCTTAAGGTCATGGCGCTGAGCCTGGCCCTGGTACTTGTCTTCTGCGCCTGCGGCTCAAAGACCGAGACACAGCAGCCCGCACAGACCACCCAGCCTGCTCAGACCACCCAGCCTGCCCAGACCAGTACTCCGGGCAAAGTAGAGGCACCCCCGACAGCTGCCGCTCCCACAGGGGCAGACAACACCAAGAGCGCAAGGGATACCATCCACATCACCTGCAACCAGGTCGTCGAGACTCTGAATCCCTATAACTCGGGCGCCATCATCGACTTCCAGTGCTTCACCAACATCTATGAGACCCTGTTCCTCATCGAAGGCGACACCTTCAATCCCCGCTGCGGACTCTCCTGGGAAGCCCTGCCCGACGGCATGACCTACAGAGTAAAGGTCAACCGCGACGTAGTATTCCACAACGGCAAGAAGCTGACCGCCGAGGATGTGGCATGGTCCCTGCAGTTTGAATTCAAGGACGGACCCTATACCAGAAGAAGGACCAACGCTCCCAACTTCGATTATGCCAAGGTCATCGACGACGATACCGTAGAGATCAAGGCGACCGATACCGACGTTGCATTCATAAGAAATATCTTCCTCTGGGGCTATATCCTCAATAAGGAAGAGTATCTGAAGGCCGAAGAGAAGGGCATCACCGGAACCGAATGGGTACCCTACGGCACCGGTCCCTATGTGATCACCGAGTACAACCCCGACGCCGAGATCAAGTTCACCGCCTTCCCCGACTACTACAGAGGAGAAGCGAGGATCAAGAACATCGAGCTGTCTGTACTTGCCGACAACAACACCATCACCGTAGGCTTTGAGGCCGGAGACCTCGACTTCATCGTAGTTCCGACCGCCGCCTGGGAGAGCCTGTCCAACAACAGCGACTACACCACCTTCCTCTCCCCGACCACCCACACCAGCTTCTTCGTTGTCAACATGCTCAGCCCCAAGACCTGCCTGACCGACAAGAGAGTCCGTAAGGCCATGGCTTACTGCATCAACAGAGAGGCAATGTGCATAGCCGCCTACGACGGCATAGCCACTCCCGCCTACTCAATGTTCAACCCGGTCACCGTATACGGCGGCTTCACTCCCGAAGAGCTGCAGGCCAACGGCGTAGAGGCTTACCTCTATGACGTGGAGAAGGCCAAGGCCCTGCTGGCAGAAGCCGGCTACGCGGACGGCTGCGACATAGGCGAGATCGACACCATCAACGGCTCCTACTGGGGCAAGATGTCCACCGTATTCCAGTCCAACCTGAAGGAGATCGGCGTCAAGGCCGAGATCACTCTGGCCGACTCCGCCGCCTGCCGTCAGCTGAGAAAGGACCACGACTTCGATCTGTCCACCACCGGAACCAACTTCACTCCGGACGCCGGACTCAGCTATCAGTACTACAGATATCTGACTGATGCGCAGCTTGCTGAGGGTCTGTACACCGAGCCCATGGCTCAGGATCAGGCGCTGGATGCCGCTATGGTCAAGGCTATGAACCAGTCTGACGAAGCTCAGAGAAAGCTCGACTGGATCGAAGCCAACCGCATCATCCAGGATGAGTGCTACATCATCCCGACCTTCCACAAGGCCATCCCCTATGCCTACAACAAGGATCTGGTCTGCGAGGAGATCAACACCAACTACTACTACGTCTACAATTTCTACTGGGCTAACTAATACGGATCTTACGATCTGACTGAGATCTCAGTAATCCGACCGACCCGGGCGCAGCCCAAGTCTTGCGCCCGGGCGGTATTGTATAACGAATGAGAGAGTAGCATATGGCAAGATATATAATTAAAAGGCTCATAACGATGATCTTCATCATCATAGGCGTTGCCTTTGTTGTATATACCATCATGGAATTCACGCCCGGCGACCCGGCCGTCATGATGCTCGGAGACAACGCAAGCCCTGAGGAGATCAAAGCCTTCAACAACCAGTTCGGTCTTGACAAGCCTTTCTTAGTGCGCTTTTTCAATTACATCATCCAACTGTACACGAAATTCGATTTCGGAGTATCCTGGCTAACTTCAAGACCTATACTGGGCACTCTTCTTGAAAGAGTACCCCACACCCTCACTATCGCGATCTCCAGCATAGCCTTCGCCAGTATAATAGGCATATTCCTGGGCGTGCTCTCCGCGGTAAAGCAGTATTCCACCCTTGACTATATCGCGAGGATAACCGCCATGATCATGGCTGCCGTCCCCGTATTCTGGCTGGGCATGCTGCTCACCATACTCTTCGCTCTGAAGCTCGGCTGGCTCCCCGCCAGCGGCGTAAAGAGCTGGAAGAACTTCGTACTTCCCATGATGACCCTGGGTCTTCCGTATTCCGCGAGGATACTCAGGAGCACCCGTTCCTACATGCTCGAGGCCGTGCGTCAGGACTTCGTAAGGACCGCGAGAGCCAAGGGCGTTCCCGAAAGGGTCGTCGTCTGGAAGCACGCTTTCAATAACGCCTGCCTTCCCATCATAAACACCATAGGCGTGTACATCGGAGGCCTTCTGGGAGGTGCCGTAGTTACCGAGACCGTATTCGGAATCAACGGACTGGGCAGCTTCATCATCAACTCCGTCAAGAGAAAGGACATTCCGGCAGTTACCGGCGGGACCGTGTTCCTCGCGATCATATTCTCGTTCATACTGCTCACCGTCGACATTCTCTACGCGGTGGTCGATCCGAGGATCAAGGCCCGCTACACCAAGAAGGGGGGTAAGTGATCATGGAACAGAAGAAAGCAAGGAAAATGACCCCCTTCAGGGAGACCGTATACAGGTTCTGCAAGAACAAGATCTCCCTCATAGGTCTGGCTATAGTTATCCTGATAATCATCGTCATCATATTCGGAGAGCAGATCTCTCCCTATGCCAGAGGCGTCGATCAGGACATATTGAACCGTCTCAAGACCCCGTCGAAGGAATACCTCTTCGGTACCGACGGCTACGGCAGAGACATATTCACCAGGGTCATCCACGGCACCAAGTACACCATGCTCATAGCCTTCCCCTCGGTATTCGGAGCCCAGATCATAGGTTCCATACTGGGAGCTTTGGCAGCCTTCTACAGCAAGTGGCTCGATGACGTGCTCATGAGGATACTGGATATATTCCAGGCCATACCGGGCATGCTCCTCTCCCTGGCAGTCGTCGCCGTTCTGGGTTCGTCGCTTCCCAACCTGGTCATCGCGATGATGATCTCGAGGATACCCGGCGCCACCCGTTCGGGCCGCGCGGTAATGCTCAGACTGGTAGGCCAGGAGCACATCGACGCAGCCAGATCCTACGGCAGCACCGACCTTCAGCTGATCTTCAGGCACGTGCTTCCCAACGCCATAGGCCCCATAATCGTAGACCTGAGCATATCCCTGTCGGCCACCATCCTTCAGGTATCCAGCCTCTCCTACATAGGCCTGGGCGTCCAGCCGCCCACTCCCGAGTGGGGCGTGCTGCTCAGTGAAGCAAGAGAGCACATGAGGACAGCTCCCCACACCATCGTATTCCCGGGCATCGCCATAGCTCTTGCCGCCCTTGCCTTCAACCTGGTGGGCGACGGTTTAAGAGATGCCCTTGACCCCAGACTGAGAGACTAAGAAGGAGGACGAAGCAATGGCAGAAAACGAGATCAAAAACATCAACGCCGACGACGCTCTCCTTAAGGTCGAAGACCTGGAGGTCATCTATTCCTCCCGCATGGAGGTCGTACAGGCCGTCAACCACATCAATTTCGAGGTAAAGCGCGGCCAGACCCTCGGCATAGTGGGAGAGACCGGAGCCGGAAAGACCACTACGGCTTACTCCATCATGAGGATACTGCCCGACCGCACCGCGAAGGTGCTGAACGGAAAGATCTTATTCGACGGCGAGGATCTGCTGACCCTGCCCGAGAACACCATGAGGAACGCCATCAGAGGCGAAAAGATAGCGATCATATTCCAGGATCCCATGTCGGCCCTCAACCCGATCATGAGGGTCGGAGACCAGATCGCCGAAGCCCTCAAGTACCACAATAAAGAGGACCTGACTCCCGAGCAGATCAACGAGAAGGTGGATCAGACCCTTGAGCTGGTAGGCATCCAGAGGCAGCGCAAGTTCGACTATCCCCACCAGCTCTCCGGCGGCATGAAGCAGAGGGTCGTCATAGCGATCGCTCTGGTCTGTGAGCCCGAGCTCATCATAGCCGACGAGCCCACCACCGCTCTGGACGTTACCATTCAGGCCCAGGTGCTGGCCATGATAGACGAGCTCAGGGAGAACCTGGGCACCGCCCTCATACTCATCACCCACGACCTGGGCATAGTCGCCCAGATGTGCGACAACGTGGCCATAATGTACGCCGGCGAGATCATAGAGAACGGCACCGTCGAAGACATATACTCCGGAAAGATGCAGCATCCCTACACCACCGGACTCTTCGGCTCCCTGCCCGATCTGGAGAAGAAGACCGCGAGGCTCTCCCCCATAGACGGACTCATGCCGGATCCCACAAATCTTCCCAAGGGCTGCAAATTCAACCCCAGGTGCCCGAAGTGCATGGATATATGCAAAGAGCAGGCACCTCCCGAAGTCATAGACGGCACCCACCGGGTGACCTGCCATCTCTACGCGGACATGGCAAGGGAACTGAGCGATGCGGCGCAGCAGGTAAAGGAGGATGCTTAGCATGGGCGAACCATTACTTGTAGTAAAGAATCTGAAGAAATACTTCCCGACCAAAGCGGGCATGCTCCACGCCGTGGACGACGTGACCTTCACCATCGACGAAGGCAAGACCCTGGGCGTGGTAGGAGAGTCCGGCTGCGGAAAGTCCACCCTGGGCAAGACTATCTTAAGGCTCATCGAGCCCACCGGCGGCGAGATCACCCTGGACGGAGTCAGCATCAACGACCTGTCCAAGAGCCAGCTCAAAAAGGCCAGGCTCAACATGCAGATGATCTTCCAGGATCCTTACTCCAGCCTTGACCCCAGAATGAGCGTGGGCGAGCTCATTGCCGACCCCCTCATCGTAAACCGCGTCATGTCCAGCAAGGCGGACATCAGCAAGAAGGTCGACGAGCTCATGGATACCGTAGGTCTTGCCGCAAGGCTCAAGGACGCCTACCCCCACGAGCTGGACGGAGGACGCCGCCAGCGCATAGGCGTCGCCAGAGCCCTTTCCCTCGACCCCAAGTTCATAGTGTGCGACGAGCCCGTCTCCGCCCTGGACGTATCCATCCAGGCCCAGATACTCAATATACTGATGGATCTTAAGGACGATACGGGCCTGACCTACATCTTCATCACCCACGACCTCTCGGTCGTAAAGCACATTTCCGACGACATCGCGGTAATGTACCTGGGCAAGTGCGTCGAGAAGGCTCCTTCCGACACCCTCTTCGCCGAGCCCCTGCACCCCTATACCAGGGCTCTGCTGGCGGCCATACCGGTGCCCAAGGTGGAGAAGCGCCACAGCAGGCCCCAGATCATCAGGGGCGAGGTCGGCAATCCCATCGAGCCCAAGCCGGGCTGCCGCTTTGCCGCCCGCTGCGACTTCTGCACCGACAAGTGCACGGGCAGAGATATACCTCTCACCGAGGTGACTCCCGGACACTTCGTCTCCTGCGTCCTCTACGAGAAGGGACAGGAGTAGCGCTCACAGGGAGAATGTGATATCCTTATATCAGAGTCTGAAGGGGGACCGTCCTTGGGCGGTCCCCTTAAGTATTGAGAAGGGCAGGACATGAAGGAAAGATACGACGTAATAGTCATAGGCTCGGGAGTCATAGGCTCTTCCGTGGCCCGGGAGCTCTCAAGGTACAAGCTCGATATCGCGGTCCTTGAGAAGATGCCCGACGTCTGCTGCGGCACCAGCGCCAGAAACTCCGGAGTGCTCCACGCCGGCTTCAACAATAAGCCGGGCACGCTGATGGCCCGTTTCTGTGTCGAGGGCAACGCCGGCTTTGACAAGCTGGCCGAAGAGCTGGACGTGCCTTACAAGAGGACGGGCAAGCTGGTCGTGGGCTTTACCGAAGACGACAAAATAGCCCTGGAAAAGCTCAAGGCCCAGGGGGACGCCAACGGGGTCCCGGGGCTTGAGATAGTGGGCAAAGAGTTCATAAAGGAAAAGCTTCCCTACGTCGACGGGGAATTCGCCCTCTGGTCTCCGACCACGGCGATCTTAAGCCCCTTTGCCTACACGGTCGCTCTCGCAGAGAACGCCGCCAAAAACGGGGCCGAGTTCTTCTTCGACAGCGAAGTCACAGCAATAGAAGACGAGGGAGGATGCTACAGCGTCAAGGCAGGCGGCAGGACCTATAAAGCGAAGCACATAGTAAACTGCGCGGGCCTGGGAGCCGACAAAATAGCAAGGATGCTGGGCATCAACGACTACACCATTTATCCCTGCAAGGGCGAGTATTACGTGCTGGACAAGAGGGCGGGGGAGATGCTCTCAATGCCCGCCTACCCGGTGCCCAACCCCAAGGCGGGGGGCCTGGGAATACACCTTACTCCCTCCCTCGAGGGCAACGTCTTCATAGGCCCCAGCAATGAGTACATAGACGATCCCGACGACTACGCGGCCGAAAAGGACGTGATGGACATGCTCCTCTCCGACGGAGGCCGCATCTTTCCCCACATCAGCAGGGACCACTTCATAAGGAACTTCACCGGCATCAGGCCCAAGCTGGTCTCAAAGGAGCAGGGAGGCTATCACGACTTTGTCATCGAAAGAAGGGAAGAGGCCCCCGGAGCCGTCAATCTCATGGGCATAGAGTCGCCGGGCCTCACCAGCGCCCAGCCCATAGCCAAAGAGGCGGTAAGGCTTCTCAAAGAGGTCCTTCCCATGGAGGAAGACCCCGCCTTCGATCCTAAGAGAAAGGGAATAGTGAGCTTCAGGGACAAGACCCCCGAAGAACAGGCGGCCCTTATCGAAAAGGATCCCGACTACGGCGAGATAATCTGCCGCTGCGAGCAGGTGACCAAGGCGGAGGTGCTGCAGGCCATAAGGAACCCCCTGGGGGTCGCCACCATGACCTCTGTCAAGTACCGCTGCAGGACCATGATGGGCCGCTGCCAGGGCGGCTACTGCCAGATGAGGGTGGCTGAGCTCATAATGCAGGAAAAAGGCCTCAGCCCCGAAGAGCTGCGCTACAACAAGACAGGCGCCTACGTGTTTACGGGAAAGGTCAGACCATGATCAGGAGAATGCATAGAAGCGTCGTCGTCATAGGAGGAGGCCCCGCGGGCCTCGCCGCCGCCATCGCCGTGAAGGACAGGGGTATAGACGACGTCCTCATACTCGAAAGAGAACCCCGTCTGGGCGGCATATTAAACCAGTGCATACACGACGGATTCGGACTCACCCGCTTCGGCGAAGCCCTCTCGGGTCCCGAATACGCGGCCCGCTTCATCGACAAAGTCGTCGAAAAGAAGATAGACTTCCTCACCGACTGCATGGTGACCGGGCTTTCCCCCGAAAAGCTCATAACCGCGGCGACGAGGGACTGCCTCCTTGAGATCGAAGCCGATGCCGTGATACTCACCATGGGCTGCCGCGAAAGGCCCAGAGGGGCCATGTCCATAGCGGGCGACAGGCCTTCGGGAGTCTTCACCGCGGGCGTAGCCCAGGCCTACATGAACAAGTTCAACCTGATGCCCGGCAAAAGGGCCGTCATACTGGGTTCCGGCGACATAGGCATGATAATGGCAAGGAGGCTCACCCTGGAAGGCGCCAAAGTCGAAGGCGTATTTGAGATCCTTCCTTATCCAAGCGGGCTTCCCAGAAATATCGAGCAGTGCCTGAACGACTTCGGGATCCCCCTGTTCTTAAGCCACACAGTGACCCGCATAACCGGCAGGACCCGCCTCGAGTCGGTCACGGTCAGCGAGGTCGGACCCGACATGAAGCCCATACCCGGTACCGAGAAGGTCTGGCCCTGCGACACCCTGATACTCTCGGTGGGACTTATCCCCGAGAACGAGCTTTCCCTGCAGGCAGGGGTCAAGCTCGACCCCAGGACCAGAGGTCCGCTGACCGACGAGAACGGCCAGACCTCCGTCCCCGGCATCTTCGCCTGCGGCAACGTGCTCCAGGTCCACGACCTGGTCGACTTCGTGTCCCTCGAGGCCGAAGCCCTGGCGGGACCCGTCTCCGAGTACGTCAAAAAAGGCCTTGAGCCCTGCGATATAATGCTTGAGACCGGAAACAGCGTCAGGTACACGGTGCCTTCGCGCATCAGCGGCAAGAAGGACGTGACCCTTTCCTTCAGGCCCTCGTTCCCCATGAAGAATGTGGTCTTTGAGGCCGTAAGGGACGGCAGGGTCGTCGGCAGCCTTAAGATGAAGAAGGCCGTGCCCGCGGTCATGGTGCACATGGATCTTAAAGCTTCTGAGCTTGAGGGCGAAGGCCCGGTAAAGGTGGT
>JAFRWQ010000117.1 GCA_017437925.1 Bacillota bacterium | reverse complement strand
GCGATGCGGTCGCAGAAGTACTTGACCACGCTCAGGTTGTGGGCGATGAACATTATGGTCAGGCCGAACTCGTCCTTGAGGTCGTTGAGCAGGTTTATGACCTGGGCCTGGACCGATACGTCCAGAGCCGAGACCGGCTCGTCGGCTATGATCATGGAGGGCTTTACGACCAGGGCTCTGGCTATGCCTATGCGCTGGCGCTGTCCGCCGGAGAACTCGTTGGGATAGCGGGTGGCGTGCTCGGCCTGAAGGCCTACTCTTTCAAGCATGTCTATCACGACCCTCTCGCGCTCCGCCGGGTCGTCCATGCCTCTGATCTTAAGGCCTTCCCCGATTATCTCCTGCACCGTCATCCTGGGATTCAATGAGGCTATGGGGTCCTGGAAGACCATGGCGATGTTCTCGGTGATATACTTGCGCTTCTCCTTGTCCATCTTGCCGCCGATGGAGCGGCCCTTGTAGATGATGTCGCCGCCGGTGGGGTCGTAGAGGCGTATTATGGTGCGCCCGCAGGTGGTCTTTCCGCAGCCGGATTCGCCCACCATTCCGAAGGTCTCGCCGGGATAAATGTTGAAGGAGACGTGGTCAACGGCCTTGACCCTGTTGACTCTGCCGCGCTTCTTGGTGACGAAGTGCATGCTCAGGTCTTTGACCTCAAGCAGGGGCTCACGGTTATTGTCTGCCATCGCGTGCTGCCTCCTTTTCTATCATTCTCGCTATGCGGTTCTTTAGTATCTCGGGCATCTCGACCTTGGGGGCGTCGGGGTGCAGCAGCCAGGTGGCGGCGTAGTGGGTGTCGGAGAGCTTGAAGTAGGGGGGCTCTTCCTCGAAGTCGATGGCCAGGGCGTACTTGTTTCTCGCCGCGAAGGCGTCGCCCTTGGGAGGCATCAGCATGTTGGGGGGAGCTCCGGGTATGGCGAAGAGCTTCTCCTTGGTGTCCAGGTCGGGCATCGCGGAGAGCAGGGCCCAGGTGTAGGGATGGGCCGGCTCGTAGAAGATCTCCTTGGCTGTGCCGAATTCCACTATCTTGCCCGCGTACATGACGCAGATTCGGTCGGCCATGTTGGCCACCACGCCCATGTCGTGGGTGATGAATATGATGGACAGGTCCTCCCTGCGCTTGATGTCGTTGATCAGGTCAAGTATCTTGGCCTGGATGGTGACGTCGAGGGCGGTGGTGGGCTCGTCGCATATCAGCAGCTCGGGGTTTGAGGCCAGGGCTATGGCTATGACTATCCTCTGGCGCATTCCTCCCGAGAACTGGAAGGGGTACTGCTCGTATCTGAGCTCGGGCTCGGGTATGCCCACAGCCTCCATCAGCTCTATGGCTCTCTCTTTGGCCTTGCTGCGGTCTATGGCCTTGCTCAGTATCAGGGCCTCGGTTATCTGCTTTCCTATCTTCATGATAGGGTTTAAGGCAGAGAGGGGGTCCTGGAAGACCAGGGATATCTTCTTTCCCCTGATCTTGTAGAAGTCTTCCTCCGTGTACTTGGCCAAGTCCTCCCCGTGATAGATTATCTCTCCGCTCTCGATGCGGCCGTTCTTGGGCAGTATGCCCAGTATGGCCTTGATCGTGACGCTCTTGCCGGAGCCGGACTCGCCGACTATAGCAAGGGTCTCATGGGGATTGAGGTCGAAGGACACGCCGCGCACGGCCTTTACGGTGCCGGCGAAGGCGTTGAAGGAGACCGTCAGATCTTTTACCTGTAAGATTGGTTCCATAACTTGCCTCCTTTAAGCGCCGCGCTGGGTCGGGTCGAAAGCGTCCCTGAGACCGTTGCCGAACATGTTGAAGGAAATACAGAGCACCGAGATCAGTATGGCCGGGAAGAGCACCTGGGTCGGGTAGTAGAGCAGCACCTTCTGGCCCTCGCTGAGGAGTATTCCTATGGAGGGTTCGGGCGGTCTGAGACCCAGGCCTATGTAGGCCAGGAAGGACTCGGAGAAGATGGCGCCGGGCACCGCGAGGGCGGTGCGGGTGATGATGGGGCCTATGGAGTTGGGCAGTATGTGCCTGAAGATCAGGGTCTTGTCCGGAACTCCCAGGGTCTTGGCGGCCAGAACGTACTCGTTCTCCTTGAAGCGGTAGAACTGGGCCCTTATGAGCCTTGCAGTGCCTATCCAGTCCCTGACCACCAGGGCCAGGATTATGGAGAATATTCCCGTTCCGAATATCATGATAAACAAAGTCATTACGACTATGTTGGGGAAGGCGTTTATTACCTCCGTTATTCTCATCATGACCATGTCTATCTTTCCGCCGTAATAGCCGGCGATGCTTCCGTAGGTCACGCCTATGACGACGTTGACCATTACGGAGACCATGGCTATCACCAGTGATACTCTGGCGCCTCTCCACAGACGGGTCCAAAGGTCGCGGCCCAGATAGTCGGTGCCGAACCAGTAGACGTCGTCCACGTGGTTGTAGATGTAGTAGTCCACCTCAAGGTCGCACATCTCCACGCCGTTGATGAAGCGGCGGTTGTAGACGTTGAGTATGCAGCCCTCGGGATACTTTTCGGTATCGGAGAGCTTGTCGACCCTGCGGTTCACCATAGTGACGCCTCCGTCGAAGAGGTCCACGCCCCAGTCGGCCAGCAGCTGGATCTTGGGCGGGCAGTTGACCCTGTTGAGATCCTGGTCGTTGAAGCCGTGGGGGTTCATCATGGGACCGAATACGGCGAAGAAGGCGATTATCAATATGAGGATAAACGCCACGACCGAACTCTTGTTTTTGCGGAAGCGCAGCATGGCGTCCTTGAAGAAGCCTATGGGCTTGGTCTCGAACTTGGTGTCGTGGATGTTCTCATCCAGCTGCACCAGGCGCAGCCCCGACAGGTCCATATCCCTGTAATCGTTGATGTCAAAGGTCTTCATTCTGCTTTCTTCCCTCCGATCCTGATACGCGGGTCGACTATGCCGTAACTCAGATCGACCAGAAGTATGGTTATGATGGAGATGAAGGAGTAGAACATCAGGGTGGCCAGGGTGACCTGATGGTCGCTGGTGTTGATCGCCTGTATCATCAGTCCGCCCATGCCCGGTATGGCGAAGATGCGCTCAACTACGAGGCTTCCGCCCATTATTGTGGTGAACATGGGGATTATGATGTTCATCAGGGGGACCAGCGAATTCCTGATGCCGTGCCTTATGGTGGCCTGGGTGTAGGTGAGGCCCTTGGTGCGGGCCAGGAGCATGTACTCCGAGTTTATGGTCTCGGCCAGCTCAGCCCTCAGGTAGCGGGCCACTCTGGCGATGGGGCTGAAGGCAAGGGCCAGTATAGGCAGCACCAGCGAATGGAGCTTCGCCGCCCCCGTGGCATTCACGTCATATATTATCGGGAACCATCCGAACTTGTAGGCGAGGAAATATTGCAGTCCCGTGGCGAATACGAATGACGGCACCGATATGAAGATGACGACCAGGAAGGATACCACGTAATCGACTCCGCTGTTCTTTCTCAGAGCCATCACGATGCCGGCCAGCATTCCGAGAGGCAGGGAGATCAGCAGGGAGTATACGTTGACGTAGATGGTCACTGGTATCTTCTGTTTCACTATGTTCCACACCGGCACGTTGGGATTCATCTTAAGGGATATTCCCCAGTCCCATCGCAGCAGGATGTTTCGCATGTAAATGAAATACTGGACTATCACCGGCTTGTCGAAATTATATTTTGCGTTGAGCTGGGCCATCATTTCGGGAGGCATTTCGTCGTAGCCCTCGAAAATGCTGCCGGGCATCATCCTTATGACTATAAAGCCGATGGTCAGTATGACGAACAATGTGATCACCGTTGCCAACAGACGCTGTAGGATGTAATTCGTCATAAGCTTGACCTTTCTCTTAATTAAGGAAAAGGGCGGGCTGCGGAAAACCGCAGCCCGCCGCGCGGTCATTGGTCAGAATGGTTTTCGGACTGATCGCGTTTTTTATTACTCCGCAATGCGGGCGTACTTCCAGCCGAAGCCGACGTTTACAACGTAGCTGTTGTCGGGAGTGGGCAGGATGACGCGGTCAGACTTGAGGTATCTGTTGGGGTTCTCCATGACGGGGATGATGGGCAGGTCTCTGAGCATGATCTGCTC
>JAFRWQ010000116.1 GCA_017437925.1 Bacillota bacterium | reverse complement strand
GCATGTAGCCGTAGATGGGAGTCTGCTCCAGCTTTTCCATGTTGAGCTCTTCGTAGAGAGCTTCATCGTCGTAATCGTTGTCGGCGATGTAGGCGTCGAGATCGAAATCGTTGGGCAGATTGGAAGGCCAGCTCACCATCTGGTACTGGAAACCGTACTCCGAAGCGGCCTCCGGGCTTATGCCTATCTCCTCAAGATCGGAGAGCTTCATGTTCGCGACCTCGCAGCTGACGCCCTGTCCGACGCTCTTGGACTCCGAGGTGCTGTACTCCTTCATGTACTCAAGGGAGGAATGCACTCCTCCGAATATCTCCCATCCGAAGCCCTTGCCCCCCAGCATAAAAGTGATGTCGAAGCTGAATCCGAAGGCATAGGTCTCCTCGGTCTCGTGGGAGTGCTCCTGGCTCCAGGAATATGAAGTAGAGCTCTCGCCGACCCCGAAGGTGTTGGGCGAAGACTGAAGCACCGTGCGGCCGTTCACGACACTGGTCTTTCTCATGTAGGAGAAGGGGTCGCCTTCGTTGAACAGCCACTGGTCCTCAAGAAGATCGAGATGGGGGATATCCTCGGCCTTTATCGGATCGAGCCCGTTGGCGGCGCGCTGGGCGTTGGCTTCCACAGCCAGTTCCTGATACTTGTTGTTGTAGTATTCGACGTAATCGTTGTAGTCCCTGGCGTTCAGAGTCTCGTAAGCGGACACGCCCGGGAAGGAAAGCGCGAAAGTATTATCGTCCGACCATTCATCGAAGGTCTCCACCTGGTAGATGTAGATCGTGATCGGGGTCCGCTTCACTATGACCTGGTCTTCTCCTTCAGCTGTAAAGGTGTATTCGTCTGTCGTAGTTAAAGAGTTTGAGAAGCTCTGGGACCAATCCTGCCTGGCGTCTACCCCGAAGTTTATCTTGCAGCAGGGCGATCCCAGATCCACCGCGAGGCCTATGCCGAAGGAAGTGCTCTTGCCGGTCCCGATGCCGTAACTGTAGGAATTGGAGATGGTATATGAAGTGCTTCCCACCGTCTGTCCCCTGAGCTCCTCGAAATACGGAGGAGCCTGAAGGATCGCTATGACCTGGGGATCGGTGTAGACGAATTCCTTGCGCACGTATTTGGCATGGAGACCGTCGCAGTCGCAGTCCCAGGCGCAGACGGCGAAATTGAGACGGTCCCAGACGTTGGCGGAAGCGCTGCCGCCTGACGGATAAACGGTCTTCTCCATGGGTTCGTCCAGGGTGCTGTACCAGGACACCGCTTCATCCACGGCCAGGCCCTGACTGTCCGTAAACACTCCGCCCATCATGCCTATCTTGAAGAGGGCGTTGTCGGGATCCCCGTTTTTAGTGGCGCCGAGAACGTAGACTATCTGCTCCCTGTCGTTTTCGTTTCCGTCGAAAACGCCCACCGCCACGGAGCGGAAATATGTCTCGGCCACCCTCATGCCTAAATTGCCGTCATAGTTGCCGAAGTATTGATCGGTCTCGGAGAAATATGCCGGCTGATAGACCACGGTGATCGATCTGGCTGTAGCGTTGTAAGCGTAAAGGTCACCGTTGATGAATATATTCTTCGCTTTGGCTTTGCCGTTGATCGCGACGGTCTCAACCGCGGTCCTCTGCCAGGACTGATCTCCGCCCTCCGTATCGGCGACGTACAGACCGCCTATGTCGGCGCCCTTTGTCCAGCCATTGGTGTCAAAATCCGAGTTGAACATCAGCTGGGTCAGGCTTCCGCCCGTTCCGTCGAAGATCGCGGTCACCATTTTTGATTTGGTGATGGTATAGGGATCGTCCACTTCCTTCCCGCTCTCTCCCTCGATGGTGTTCTTGAAACCGCTGACTACTATCTCGTCCACAGCGTCTCCGTCTATATCGCCTACGGCCACACCGCCGGCCAGCATGGAAGTCCACCGGGACCTGTCACTGTTGTCGGCTTTCCAGATACCGTACCTTGTATCATAGCTGCTCACCATATTCGCGGCGCTCTTCGCTCCGTAGCGTACCGCAAGGCAGGGACGGTAAAGGTCTGTCACCTGCGAATACATCTTGTACGAATTGAGATAGTCGTGGGTGACTCTGTTCACGTAGCTGAGGACTATCAGATCGTCCAGTCCGTCTCCGTTGATATCGCCGCTCCTGAGCTGGCAGTGGAGCTTGTTGTCGACCCAGTTCTGGTTGTTGTTTTTGCTGAGCCAGGTCGCGTATATATCGGGATACTTGTCGTGGAGCAGAGCTTTTTCACCGACATAATATTTGTTATTGTCATATTTATCGGTGGACGGGCATGTATATGTGCCCGTATCGGGATCCTTGATCCACTCGGAAAGGCCGTAATTGTTATTGTCCACGCACTGCCAGATTACGATGGAGTCTCTTCCGGTGCCCCTGAAATCGCCGGCGGTTATGGAGAGGAAGTTCATGGCGTTGAAATCCCTCATATCGTCGTTTCCGCCCTCGTGGTGCTCCATCCATTCGGCTTTGCCCACCGTCTTTGAGAACTCTCTGTTTCCGTTCTTGTCAAAGACGCTGAGGGTCGTATATGCATTGCCGGTGTTGCCGTCATACCAGTAATTCACGCCCAGTACGGCGATGTGGTCCTTGCGTCCGGTCTTGTCCGGATCGAAGCTCACCATCTGGACATATGAGAGATCGTTGGTGATGCTGCTCAGGTTGGTCACGCTCTCAGCTTCCGAGAGGGGTGACGAGGACTCGTTGGCCTGCTTCAGATTATCATAGACCTTAACGGGGTTTGAAGCTTCGGTGCCGTTGCCCTGAATAACGAAGAGCTCGTCCTGGGTCGCCAGCATGAATTCCTTGTTCATGCCGTGGCCGTAGGGATCTTTCTGTACGTCAAAATCATCCGGGGCCTGGCTTGCCATATTCTCGATGCGGTTAAAGATAGATTCCCCGTTGGCATATGAGCTGCTGTCCTCCGCGAAGGCCTTCTGCGCCAGCATGGGGCTCAGACTGCCGCATACGAGCACCGCGCACACAAACACGGCGATAGCCCTGCTTAAAGGTTTCCTGGTACTTGTGTTCATGATCTTCCTCTCTTCCCGGGTCCTGTCCCGGCTGCTTTTTCGGGGCTGGGTCCCTGATCAAGATCTAACGTAATGGTTTTTAAATTGTTTTCGTCCCGGTCTTTCAGGATCCGTCTTTTTCTCCGGCTTCGGCGGACCTCTGCCCTTCTTCGGACAGTTCCTTTCTCATTTTCTGACTTCTTTTGATCAGGACCGTGGCTATGACGCCCGCCATAAAGGCTCCGACGGCCAGGAGGACATAGCCTCCCGCGTTCTCAAAGAGCATGGTCGCTCCGCTGTACATCCCGGCTGTGCCGCCGAAATGAGCCGTGCCTCCTCCGAATATTAGAAAGACCAGGCACGCGGCCAGCGATGCATTGGCCGCTCCGATGATCCGGGTCTTACGGATCTCCTTTCTGCGCCGCATGGCATCCATCTTCTCATGCAGCGCGGTGACCCTTTCTTCTGCTTTCATCGCCGGACATCCCTCCTTCCCGAAAATGTCTTTCACTCATTAAGTGTCGGTTTTTCGAAAAAAAACTAAGCGTTTTTAAATTTTATTGCGGCAATAAAAAAAGCCCCCGAAGGGGCGGGATGCCTTACGCATCTACCACAGGTCCATCTTTTTGCGAAAGACCGCAAGATACACGCCGACCAGCGTGAGGGGTATCATGCTGCCTATCCAGAAGACGGCGCCGGACTGGTTGACGAATACGTTGAAGACCGCGTGGAAGGTTATAACAAAGCAGAGCAGAGCGAAGGCTCCAACGACCCGCAGCCAGACCTGGTCCCAGAGATAAAAGAGGCCGACGGCGACTATCATGCCGCAGACAACGTGCATGGCCCCGGTGCCGAAGCCCCGTATCAGAAGGCGCAGGAGCTCAGAAGTGCCGTAGGACGTGAGGAAGCAGACGTTCTCAAAGGTCGCAAATCCCACCGATATCATCAGGGCGCCGGTGATGGCGGCCCTTTTGTCGGGCTCGAAGACCAGAAGGTAGAACAGCATGGGAAGGGACTTCATGATCTCCTCAACCGCCGGCGAGACCTCGTGGGAAGCCGTCGCCAGGTCAATTTCAAGAAGGCCCGCAAGATAGGTGCTGACATAGGCCGAAAGCAGGCAGACAGTCATGCCGGCAAGAAGGAAGACCAGGGCCCTTCTCCCCTCGCGGCGAAGGCAGAGTATGGCCAAAAGCAGCGGCGCGGCCAGGCATATATAGGTGTTCTCTATATAATTCATTCCGCCGCCTTTCTCACCGCGGCGAGGAAGAAGAAAAAGCTTGCGGTGATCAGAAGATCGAATATGTAGTACGGATGGATCAGAACCTCGTCGCTCCAGAAACACGAGGCCGTCCAGAGGCAGTACACCAGCAGGCAGTAGATCAGCGACACCAGCGGAAGGAAGCGGTACTTTGCCGCAATGCTTTTGTCCTGCAGCCTGCGTATGGACGCGAAAAGAATAAGGCTCATAAAGCCGGCGTAGAACAGATTGTTCAATATCTCGCCCCAGCGCATGAAGAATACCGACATGGCGACGGCAAAGACCGCGCCCAGCCACGGCAGCAGGCCCGGCTTCCCCATCTCCTCCGGAGGATCGGTGCGCCTCAGCAGCAGGTAGAGGAAGATGAAGGTGGCGTACCAGCTCAGATCCGATACGACGGATATCTGGGGGGAATCGCCGTAAAACATCAAGCAGACCATCCAGTAGATATCGCCCATGGCCCAGACCCCGAAGAAGAAGAACGCGAGGGTCCAGGTCCTGCTGTGCCAAACGGCGGCCCTGTAAAGGGTCACTGCGGCGCAGATCAGCAGGACGGCGATCTGGGTCCCGTTATCAATTATGTCGATCATCGTCCCTCTCCTTCAGATGGTCCCGCAGACGGAAGCAGAATACGGTAAAAAGCGCCCCCAAAGTGAATGCGAGTATCGAGATGACCGCGTATCGGAGGAGGGCTCCGGAAGCGAATATGCTGGCGGAAACGCCTTCGGACACCACGGATGGGTCGGATATGGGAGTGCCCGCGATAAAGAGAGCGAGACCTATGGTAACGGCCAGGCAGGCGGCCCCGGCGGAGGCGCTCAGCAGCGCGTACCTGCGGCGGGCTTTCGTCCGCCTCATGGCCTTCATCCTGCTGTGGAGCTCTTCTTTTCGCTGTTCATATGTCCGCATGGGTGATACCCTCTCTCTCAAGTTCCAGGCGCAGCCTCGCCTTGCCGTTGTTCAGCAGGTTCTCCACCTTCTTCGCGCCGCAGCCCAGCACCGCCGCGGCGTCTTTGTAGCTGAGGCCGGTCATGTATACCAGCCACAGGGCCTCCCGGTACTGGGGGGCTATGCGCTTAAGGCAGCGCTGAAGAACGGCGCTGCGCTCGTTTTTTATCATTCCGTCTTCGGGGGACGGATCCAGCGCCGAAAGAGCCTCGGCAGGTTCATCTTCCAGGCTGAATTCCCGGCGTCTGAACCTGGTCTTCCACAGGCTGTTGGCCTTGTTTCTCGCCACCTTGAAGAGGTAGGCCTTAAAGCAGCCTTCCGCGATCTTGGGCTTGTTCACCAGTATGACGGTGAAGCAGTCGAGCATGAGGTCTTCGGCGTCATGGGCGTTGTGAAGGAAGCCGTCCAGGTAGGCTGTGAGCATGTCGCCGTACCTGAACATCAGCTCATCGCCGGCCGATTGGTCTCCGGCCAGGTATTTTTGATACAGCAGGTCATCGGACACAGCCTTCCCTCCTTTCCCTGTGCTTTTTTCAAGTGCTTGCGCTGGATTCCGGCCCGCTTTATTTAAAGACGAGCTCGGTTATGTGAAAAGCCCTTCCCCCGCCGAGGCCCTTTTCAAGGCCGGCAAGACAGGTGTTGCAGTAGCAGCATACCTTTTCGGTCTCAAAGCGTTTGCAGTAAGCCCCGAGCTTAAGCTCCGCTTCTTCGGGGGGAAGAAGGGTTACCATATTATTATATTTTGAAAAGCTTTTGGGAGCAAGGGCAAGGTTATCCGCGTTCATGGGAGCGTAAAGCCAGGCGCCGTCGAAATTCCTTGCCTCAGCGTCTTCGGGGCCGTCATATCCTTCAAGCTCAACGACTTCAAAGTTCATTTTGCGAAGAAGGCTTCTTACCGCGGCCCGCTCCTTCGGCCTGTTTTTGGCCCTCAGGCAGTCCTGGACGGTGATCATTTCCCCGCCGAGATCGGGGAAGACGAAGTTTTCGTCTGCGTCTATGAATTCTGCAAGGCTCATGAGCTCAAGGCCCGGCCGGTTCTCAGAGATAATTAAATTGCAGCTTTCGCAGACGGTGACGGCAATATCCCCCGCTTCGGGCAGCCCAAAGCCCTGCCTGCAGCAGCCCGCGATCTTTGCTCCGCGGCTTTTCATATAGCTTTGGACCTTCAGGGATATTTCGGGCCTCAGCCCCGTGAATTTGCAGCTGGGAAAGTAGAGCAGCATGGTCCCTCCGCCGGCGGTCCGGCTCTGTTATCGGGCCTTTGCGGGCCGAAAAACAAGTCTTCTTAACAGTATTATACCCCGTTATCCGCCGAACACAACAGGTCCGGGGACAACAGGAACGGCCTTATCCCGGAAACCGGGGACTTTATACTCGAAATACCGGTCTAAGCGAAAGCTGACGGCAAAAACGATGAAAGACCTGCCCTTAAAGGGCAGGTCTTTTGATTTGCGCTTTATGCGGAGCCCAGGGCTAAGGCTTCAGATACCTCGCCATGAAGTCCCAGATCTTCTGGCGGATCTGGCGGGCGACGACGGTATCGATGCGGTCGAAGACGTGGCCTCCGGGGATGTCCTCGAAGATCTCGTACTCGAACTTCTTGTTCTCGGCCTTGAGGGCCTTGATCAGCATCTTGACCTCCAGCACGTTGACGTCCTCGTCGTTGGTGTTGGTGTGTATGCGTAAGGGGCTGTTGTCGAAGCTCTCGACGTTCCAGGCCGGCGATCTTCTCATGTATTCCTTGGGATCCTCCCAGGCGAAGACTCCGGTGTGGTAGTCGGCGGCCATCAGGTCGTTGTAGCCGGCCTTGTGGTAGCCCTGGCGGGTGATCAGGTCGCTGACGGGGACTCCCGCGAAGGCAGCGGCGTATACTCCGGGATGCCTGAAGATGGAGAGCAGGGTTATCATGCCGCCGTGGGACCAGCCCATGATGCCGAATCTCTTGGGATCGATGAAGGGATATGTGGCGAGGGCCCATTCTCTGGCGTACATGCAGTCCTCGACCTCTTCCCCGCCGTAGTCTATCAGCTGCCAGGTGAGGGGTCCGTAGCCGGTGCTGCCTCTGTAGTCGGGGGCGATGACGGTGTAGCCCTGGTCTATCATCTCGCTGACGATGTGGGCGTTGGCGGCGCTGCCGAAATTGCTGTGGATGCCGCCGTGGATCAGCATGATGGCCGGGTGCTTCTTCTTGGTGTCAAGGTCTTTGGGGACGAAACTGTACACGGTGAATTTGACCGGATTGCCCTTCTCGAGAGGGGCCTGAGCCATGGTATTCGCAGGCGGGTTACCCGTAATAACGCTTATGTCTACCTTGGCTTTATCGCCCAGTCTCTGGAACCAGAGCAGGTTGTCGACGTGCTTGTCCAGCGCCGCCATGGCGAAGGACTCCATGCTGGGGATCTTGTTCTTATCGTTTTCGGCCATAGTATCCTCCTTAATCGTCTATGTCGGAAAAATAAAAAGCGGGTCTTTATACCCGCTATTTTATCACAGTTCGCCCCTTATTTATATTCGTAAATACTCTTTTTGACAATTTTGACCGAGCCGCTGAGAAGGGACGCCCTAAGAGCCGGCCTCCCCGCGTCTATCACGCAGAGCACGCAGGGCTTTTCGATGATGAAGCCGTCCCCCGCGAAGGCGGCATCGTAAACTCCCGCGTCCTCCCCGTAGCTGAAGGAAAACTCGGATGCGAGAGCCCCGTTGACGTAGCGCCTGGCGTTCAGGGAATCGTCGAAAAAGCAGAGGCTCACCCGGGCGGCTTCGGTAAAGAAAGTGTTTCGGGCGGGGAAAAACGAGCCGCCGTAGCCCAGATTGTCCCTGAATATCTCAAGGGCCGCGCCGAGACCCTCGCTGTCTTCAAAGACTATCCTCCCCCTGCCGTACCAGTAGGGATCGGTGAAGAGGGTCGCTGCTCCCGCCATGCGGTCAGCGGTGTATTTCACCCTGTAGCTCTCCCTCTCGGTCATGTTGGCGTCCATCTGGAAGAGCAGTATCGCGCTGCAGAGTACCAGCAGGGCCATGGTAACGACGATGTTCTTCACGGCCTACCTTCCCGTATACTCGCTGGCCGCCGAACCGCTGATGGTGTTGACGGTCATGTTGTCTTCGTCAGCTATGCCCAGCGCCTTCGACGCCGCTACTATGCCTTTAAGGGGATAGCTCACCGAATACTCGATCATGCTCCCCCTCATTACCGGCACCGACGAAGCGTTTATGACGATCTCGGAGGGGTCGCAGCCCAGCCTCGCTGAAAGCCTTGCCCTGAGCCTCGCGATATTGGACGCGGTAAAGCAGCCGTCCTGCCTTGCGGTCTCGACGGCTGAGTTGACCGCGGTCTCTGCGAAGAGTATTCTGCTGTGCGCGGCCTGGTACGAGCTTATCTGCACCAGGAAGACCGACAGTATTATCATGCAGGCTATGCCCGTGATAAGGTTTTTCAACTTAAGCCCGCCTTTTTACTGAGCGAGAAACTGTATCTGGTTAGTGAAGAGGCTTCTCGCGGCTCCCATCAGCCCGTCGGGGGACAGTATGAGCCTTGCCAGTATCACTCCCAGAACCAGCAGCGCTATGACGACTACCAGGTCCTTCATGGATTGGTCTTGAACTCCAGATTCTGGACCGACTCGATGCCCTCTGAGACCTTGTTGCTCATGACGGTCTGGAGGGTGCCGTTGCCGTTGCCCAGGATCAGGGTGCCTATGATTATCAGGGCTACTATGAGGGTCGCTATGCCTATAAGCAGATCTTTCATGGGTGTTCCTTTCCTTGCTAACCATCGTTCACATTTTGATTTCATAATTATACATTATTGCCTGATATTTGTCATCTAATATTTCTTTATCGGATATACTATTTATTGTTATCATTATGAACATTTATCATCTATGCCATAAAAAAAACGGGCCTTCGGCCCGCATGCCGAAAGCCCGTAAGCTTTTGGGATATGATATATAACTAGTCGTACTTTTCGAAGACCACTTCCTGGGCGCCCTTCCAGAGGCACTCCTTGCCCAGCTTTTCAAGGTTTTCCATTCCCTCTACTATGGTGAGGAAATGGTTTCCGGCGAGAAGACCGACCTTGCTGGCGAAGGCGCAGCTTCCGTAGGCCATGATGATCTCGGTCTCGCTTATGCCTCCTATGTAGAAGAGCACGTCTCCCCTCGAGGGGTAGCAGGTGTGGTTCTCGTAGTCCACGCCAAGCTTGTAGTCGCCCAGAGGAGCCCAGACGGCCTCTCCGCTCCAGCGGACGTGGACGAATTTGCTTTTGAAGGGAAGCCTCTCGCAGAAGGCTTCGCAGGTCTTGGGGGCATTCTCCTTTTCAAGTTTTGCTATGAAGGTATAAGGTCCTGCAGTGATCTTAAGATGTTCCATATTTTTATCCTTTTCTTGCTGTGTTAACGGTAGGTCGTTCAGATTATACCACAGATCGCGGAGCATTTCCGCATTTTTACATGAAAAAGTATCCGGACCGCGGTTTTAAAGCGCCCCGCTCCCGGTCTTTTTGGGCAGCAGCGCCAGTACCGCGGCAAGGCTTAAAGCCAGCATGACGATCGCCCCGTAGTAGGCGGGAAGATAGGACCCTGTCCTGTCATAGACGCCGCCGTAGATCAGGGGGGCTATCATGTAGCCGACGCTCATGAAGGCTGAGATCTTGCCGACGAAATACTTTTTGTTCTTCTGTCCTCCAATAGCTTCGGCAAGGGCCGGAGCCGCGACAACGCCCAAAGAAGTCACGAAGAGCATCCCGGCGCAGACAGGTATGGCCGAATACACCGAGCGGAAGGTAATGGTGCCTATCCCTCCCATGATCGCGGTAAGCAGCATCACGGTATTGCTTACCCTGACGCCCCACCTGTCTATGATCATGCCGTGCAGTATCTTGCCGGCCGCCATGGTCAGCATGCCCGCCGAGTACACGGAAGCCGCAAAATCCTGGCTGAAACCTATGTCCTGAAGATATGGAGTCAGGGTGCTGCAGAGGGCGTCGGCGGAGATGGCTATCACGGCCCAGGTTAGGGCTATGGCTGTCCTTCGCGGGGTAAAGAAGGATTCGGGCTTTTCAAGGGTATTTGAGGGATTTTCGACGGTGACGCCCTCCCCTTCGAGTGCCTTCACGTCTTTTATGAGAGCGAAATAATTGAGCAGGGAAAAGCCGGCCATCATGGCGCCCAGAAGGCGCATGGCCGTTCTCCAGCCATAGGCTGTGATGAAGGTGCTGGACAATTTATTGAATATGGAGATCCCGAAGCCGCTGCCCATCATGACGACCCCTATTACGGTGTTGCGCTTTTCGGTGAAAAGATCCCCTATGAGAAGGGCCAGGGGCATGGCGGTGGACAGGGTGTTGCAGAAACCTATGATCAGGTTGAGGAACCAGAAGGCCGGGATGGACGAGGCGAAGCTCTGAACGAAAAAGAGGACGGTGGCGGCCACCGCCGTCACTCTCATGACCTTTACTATGCCGAAGCGCCCGTAAAGCCTGCCGCTGAGAAGAGACGCCAGCACCGAGCCCAGGGATATGAAGCTCTGGGTCCAGGAATATACGCCTCTTGCGAAGCCCAGGGAATTGCATACCGGGATGATGAATATTGGAAAACAGTTCACGCTGATGGAGAACTGGGTAACCATTATCATCAGTCCTGCCGCGACCAGGGAATAGCGGTATTTATTGCTCACGTTTACGTCCATATGCGCTTTCATTGCCGCAGGCGAAGCCTGCTTATATCAGCAGATGCCGTTGAGATACTGGCCGTAGTCCTTTTCGAGATGCTTTTTCATCATCATTTCGGCTCTTTCCCCGTCACCATCTATGATGGCGTCCAGTATGCTCTGGTGTTCGTCGATGCCGCTGAGGTAGACCTCAAGGGTCAGAAAGTCCATGCGGCGCAGCATCAGCAGCTGGTTGGAGATGGAGTAATGAAGGGCCGTCATCATGCTGTTGTGGGTCGATTTGCAGACCGCCCGATGAAAATCGTGGCCGTACTGAAGGAGCACGTCTCTGTCTTCGGTGGTGCGCATGCTGTCTATGCAGCTTCTCATGGCATCTATATCCTTATCTGTCCGGCGCAGGGCAGCTATCCTTGCCATTTCGGGTTCCAGGGCGTAGCGAAGCTCCACCAGGTCCTTCACCTGTTCCGTGGAGATCAGCATCTTGTTGAACCTGGAGAGCTGGATGCTCATGAGGGCCGTATCGGAGACGAAAGTGCCTTTCCCCGCCGTCGATACCAGTATGCCTGAGGCCTGAAGGCCCTTTAAAGCCTCTCTGATGGTGCTTCTGGACACCCGGAATTTAGCAGCCAGGTCAGCTTCTATCGGAAGCCGGCTCCCGGGAGGATAGTGCCTTCCGAGTATGAGCTCCTGCAGCTGCTCCGAAACCAGATCGGTATTAGTCTTGTTGGGAATTGGTTTTATATCTTTCATAGGAACTGAGCCTCCGAAAAGCAGGAAAAGCGCCGGCAGCCGGCCGCCGCTTCCCGGGGGCCTTAACCGCAGGCCCTTCTATTAAAAAATATACAAATTTTGCAATAAAGTCAACTTTATAATAGTTATTGCGATTTGTCATATTGTCTGATAATATAATAATACAATTCTGGTATTCATCAGAACGGAGGTATCAATAAATGAAATTCAAAAGCGCGATCATAACCAACGAGCAGGTCAAAAAGCACATGAGCCTGGACAAGGCCATAGACTGCGTCGAAAAGACCTGGAAATGGCACGGAGAAGGCCTGGTCGTAATGCCCCCCAAGATCACGACCGACATGAGCAGCCTGGGGGTCAACGGCTGGTTCAACTCCATGCCCTCATACCTGCATCCCCTTGATTCATCGGGGCTCAAGCTGGTCGGAGGATACAGCGACAACCCGAAGAAGGGCATGCCCTTCATACGCAGCAACATCTGCCTCATCGATCCCCACGACGGCCATCTGAGAGCCCTGGTCTGCGGAGACTGGATCTCCGACGCCAGGACCGGCGCCCAGCCCGCCATAGCTATCAAGTACCTGGCGGCCTCCACCGACGTGCTGACCATCATAGGAGCGGGCCAGCAGGCCCACTTCGTGGTCGAGTGCATACTCTTAAGACACGAGATCAAAGAACTGAGGATATGCGATATCAAACCGCAAGCCAGAGAAAAGTTCGCCGCAGATTTCGAAGGAAGAGGCTTCGAAGTAAAGACCTTTGAGAGCAACGAAAAAGCCTGCACCGGAGCAGACATAATCATCACCGTCACCACCGCCGACGCTCCCCTGGTAAGGGAAGCCTGGTGCAAGAAGGGCTGCCTGGTCCTCACCATGGGCTCCTTTACCGAGACCTCGGAAGACGTCCCCATGAAGTTCGACAAGATCTATCTGGACTGCACCTCCCAGGGCCTGCACAGGGGCAATTTCAAAGTCATGGCCGAAAAAGGCATAGTGAGCGAAGAGAGCGTCGAGGCCGAGCTGCCCGAGATCGCGGCAGGCCTTAAGCCCGGCAGGACCAACAAGGACGACCGCATAGTCTGCGAGCTCGTGGGCATGGGAAGTCCGGACCTCTGCATAGCGACCGAGGTCTACAACG
>JAFRWQ010000012.1 GCA_017437925.1 Bacillota bacterium | reverse complement strand
CACCAAGGTGGACCGCTCCGCCTGCTACGCCGCCCGTTACGCCGCCAAGAACGTGGTCGCCGCGGGCCTTGCCGAGCGCTGCGAGATCCAGCTGGCCTACGCCATAGGAGTAGCGGAGCCCGTCTCCGTCATGGTAGATACCAAGGGGACAGGCGTCCTGCCCGACGAAAAGCTGGCCGAGATCGTCTGCAAAGCCTTTGATTTCAGGCCCGCTTCGATCATCAGGGATCTGGGCCTCAGGCAGCCGATCTACAGAAAGACCAGCAACTACGGCCACTTCGGCAGGGAAGACCAGGGCTTCGCCTGGGAAAAGACCGACAGGGTAAGTCAGCTGAGAGTGCTGGCAGGGCTGTAGGATATCCGCGCATTTATGCCGGTCAAATACGCAAGCAGGGCCGCAAGATATCCGCGCTCCGATGCCGGCATTACGCGCAAGATACCGCTTGCAAAAGATCAAGAAAAAGAGGGCCGAAGCCCTCTTTTTTCATGTATTTATGTCCAGCCTTATGTTACTTCAGAGCAAGATACACCAGCTGTATGATGTCCTTGCGCGGGCAGTCCGCCGTCGGATCGGTGTTCTCGCTCACCATGCCCTCGCGCAGCGCCCAGGCCAGGGGATCGGCATACCAGAGCTCGGCCCCGGTATCGCTGGGTCTTCCCTCAGCGCGCCAGAGGAAGGTCAGCATGTGGGCGTAGGTGCAGGTGCTGCCGGGACTGTAGGTGGTGTCGCTTGTGCCTTCCACGACACCGTTCTCGACGCCCCAGAGCACGGCCTTGAAGAAGTAATCGTCCTCATCTACGTCCTCGAAGGGGTCTTCGGCTGCCGCGGGCTCCGGCTCTCCCATCGCTCTCCAAAGGAATGTGATGGCTTCGGCCCTGGTCAGTGTCCTTTCGGGGGAGAAAGCGGTGTCGCTTGTGCCCTTGGCGATGCCTTTTTCGACGGCCCAGGCCAGCGCTTCGGCATAGGGGGCGTCCTTGCTCACGTCTTCAAAGGGTTCCACATAGGGCTTTTCCGCGGGGGCTGCAGGCTCTGAGGACCCGCTGCCGGAGCTCCCTGAACTTCCGGAACTTCCGGAACCGCTTCCGCCGGTAGATTTTCTGGTCCACTTGGCATAAACGGTGACGTCTTCGATGATCGGTTCGGAGAAGTCGAACTCATTGCTGCATTCCTTCTCTTTGAACCAGCCGCCGAAGACCCAGCCGGACGCGGAAGGATCGTCAGGCTCTTCCGCCGTCCCGCCCCCTTCCACGGTCTGCGCTTCGGGAGCCTCCCCGTGACCGTTCGCATCGAAGCTGACAGTGCAGGTCTCGGGCATGAAGCGGAAGGTGATGGGGGTGAAGGTCAGAGTCGCGGCCGGGATCTCGGGCAGAGTGTAGTCTCCGCTCAGGTTGCAGTCCTCATAGACGCTGAAACCGTTTTCGATATCCTTGATGATATCGTAATTGCCATCCTTGTCCAGATCGGCAACGCCGACGAAATTGCCTGTGCCCCCGGTATCGATACCGTTGAGCTCTACGACCTCAAAGTATTCGGCCATCGCGAGATCCGCGTTCAGTTCCCGGAAATAGGGAGCACTCAACGTTTCAGATCCGTCTCTCAGATCCACGGTCAGCGGGATCTGGTCTTCGAACAGTGCATCAATCACCACGTCTTCCGCGGGCATGGTGAAATGGCGCAGCTCCGCTTCATCGTCATAGTCCAGAAAGCGCCTTGTCCCTATCTGTTCGGAGGTAAACCCGGCAAAATACTTTCCTTCCGGAGGAAGGATGGCGTTGAAGAATATATATATATCCTGCCCTTCTACAGCCGTGGTGATCGTGTTGTGGATGGCGCCGGGGCCGTCCTGAACGAAGCCTGGATTCACCGTGATGGAATAAGACTCGCCGGGGAAGCGGACCTTGATCGCAAAGGGCAGGCCCTCGCAGTCGAGCGCATACATGCCGCTGCCGATCAGGTTCGAAAAGTCCAGCAGTACGACATCGGCGCTGTACTGCCGATCAGATCCTGAAGTCTCTTCCACATGGTAGGTAACTTCTACATCATAGTCGCCGTTTCCGTCCAGATCGTAGTCGCGGATATCATTATCGCCCAGGGTGCTCTCTCCCTGCGAGTAGAGGAAATTCCAGACGATATCCCAATACAGAGTCTGACTGGCAAAAACGATACCGGACTCAGTCTCCTGGATGCCTGCAGACAGATCGATGATGAACTCTGTCTGATCTTCGATAACGCCTGTCACCGTCACATCTTCAGCAGGCATGGTAAAGATGCCGAATTCATTATCCACCATGACCGTTTCCGGGTCGATCGTCCATTCCGCGACATACTGCCCTTTCGGAGCCGTTCCCTTCAGATAGACATCTGTGCCCGCGGCAGCGGTATCGATCTCGTTTTTGTGTTCCCAGTCGCCGTAAGCCTTGCCGTTCGTGACCGTGATCGTATATTCCGGTGCCGCGGCGGTAAAGCGGGCATAGACCTGAAGAACGCGTATCGTGGAATTATGTGTGGACCCTTCGACCGTCCCGTTGAAGATGATCTGCGGATCTGTCAGATCGTACAGATAGTAGGGGTCGAATATCAGGTTCATCCAGACCGTATACTCTTTTTCGGCCTCGAACACCTCGCCGTCGGAAAGCTCGCGGCGCGAAGTATCCAGCTCCTCGAACCACTTTACATCTCCGGCCTTCTCGTTCCAGATGCGGCAGTGCTCCGTAGAGGTCTGCGGATCCATATCAGGTTCCTGCCCGCCCACGGGCGCCGTGACCGTGATCTCGATCGGATCCACGGTCTCGCAGTCAGCAAACGAAGCCCAGATGATCTTGATGGTCACATCCTCTGTAAAAGTGTAATCCAGCTCGTCGTCGACATAATAGCGGTACGTTCCTCCTATATCGAGGCCGTACCAGTCACATCCCTCCGGAGCTTCGGCATCAAAGGTCAGATCGGAGAACGGGTCCTGCCAGCGGGTTCCCTTCTCGACTGTTTCCGTGTCCTTCCAGTTCGATCTCTTGGTGCCGCCGTTCACATCCCAGGTGATGGTGACGGTCTCACCCGAGGCTGCATAGACCGGCAGAGCGCCGGCGATCAGCACCAGCATGAGCAGTATCGATAGTACTTTTTTCATCGCGCTTGCTTCCTTTCTTTCAAATTTTACTTACGGGCACGGATGCGTCGTCATTTATGTTCTTTTTCGCGCGCGTATCCGTCCGTTCATCATCGTGTATGACAAGGCCTAAAAGGCGAGCCTGCATCGCCAGCTCCAGACGGCTGGAAAAGCCGGTCTTTTCCATGATGTTCTGCAGGTGCCTCTTGACGGTGTTGGCGGAGATATGGAGCCTCTCCGCGATCTCCTCGTTGGTGAGGCTTGCGGTAAGCTCTCTCAGCACCTCGAGCTCGCGGTCAGTGAGGTCGCTGCGCAGCGCCCTGCCGAAGCTCACCTGGGGGCTTCCCGCCGGGTAGACCGATTCGCCGCCTGCCGTGCGGTCCATGATCTCGATCAGGCTGTGATCGTCGTACTCCTTGTACCAGAAGCTCTCTACGCCCATATCGCGGGCCTTCTGCTCCCAGCTGGTCTCCGAGGCGGAGGTGGTGAGGATGATCTTAAGCTCCGGATGCCTGCTCTTGATCATTCCGGCGGCGGTAAGCCCGTCTATACCCTCCTGCATCATTACGTCCAGGATAAGAAGATCGGCCTCGTGTCCGTCCAGATAGTCCACCGCTTCCCGGGCTGTGCGAAGAGAAGCGGCCAGCTCGTAGCGGTCCGAAGCTCTCACATACATCTCGAAAAAGCCCCGGGAAATGTTCTGGTCGTCCGCCACGACGACCCTTACGCGTTCATTCACATAAACTCACCGCCTTTGAAAACAAAAAGACGCAGCTTTCCGCAAGGGGCATACTGCGTCTGAAGGATATCTGCATACAGAAAGGAGCCTGGAAAGACACGGCCGGAAAGCCTGCCTGAAATGATATGCAGTCTGCTGGCTTTTCATGACTGCCGCCCCCTTTCAAGTGATATACATGTTAATTATATCGGAGCGGGACGGATAATAATATCACCCATTCGTACCATTTTTTAAGGGCTGTTGAGGAACGCCAAATGATCTTGAGGCACCCGGCCGGCAAGCAGGCGCTATACTGCGGGGAATGAAAGAGTAAGGGAAAACACCGGTTCGCTCTGAACTTTCATATCGGCACCGGCATCTTCCGCGCTGCGGCGCAGGGAAAGGAGCCCTCCGCTCTCGGCGACCGGCCCGTTCGGGGGTCTGCCGTCGTTCGTGACCGTTATGACAAGGCTTTCCGGAAAGGGACGGGCGATATCGACGAACAGCCGGCTGCCTTCGGCGTGCTTTACCGTATTGGCCGCGCATTCCCTTATCGCCTCGCAGAGAAGGCGGAGCGCCGCGCCTTCTTCCGGGGGTTCGCCCTTGATACTGACAGCGACGCCTATGCCGGCTGCCCTGCCGCAGGCTTCGGCAAGTTCATCCCCGGGGCCGGCCTCAAAGGCCCTGCTCTCCCCCAGGAGAAAACGGTTCATCTGCCTCGTCATAAGAGCGACCACTGAAGCGTCCGTAGTATCGGGGTGCTCTATGTAATGACGGCCCATCAGCAGCACCTGGCCCAGCTCGTTGTGCAGGGCGCTGCGGGCTCTTGCCTCCTCCTGCATTACGAACATCTCGGAAGAAAGCTCCGACGCCTCCTTCATGCGGCGCTGGATCTCCTGCAGATGCGCGTTCTTTTCGCGCAGCTCTTCCGTTACGCGGTAGCGCCCTGTGACCTCGGTGGCGCTGATGCGCTCGAATATACTGCCCTCCGCGGCAAGGGAGTCCTTCGCGAAGAGCCAGACCCCGTCTCGGGGGATATGGACGAGGAGCCTTCCGCCCTGGTCTTCTCCGACATTTTCAAGGAAAGCCCAGAGCATACGGGCATCGAAGAGGCGCTCGCCCGTCAGCTCGCGGCAGAGGGAGTCCATCTTAAGATTTGAAAGGCGCACCGTGCCGTCCGGGCTGCTCACGCATATGCCCTCGGGAAGAAGGTCAAGGCTGCGCCTGATGGCGTCGGGAGTGACCGTGACCCTTTTGTAGCGCCTGTATTCCCTGAAATGAAGCAGAAGAGCTGCGGCAAGCAAGACTTCGCAGCCAGCGTAGACGGGCCAGGGCGCAGCCAGCAGGTAAGGCGCAAGCGGCATCGAGCTTCGCGTTATTTTCAGCGAAGGATAATTGCCGATGTCATAGGCATCGAGCAGTATCACAAAGAGCAAAAAGACCGCCAGCAGATGCAGGGCGGAAACCGGAATACGCCTTCTGCCGCTCCCCTCGCGCAGGACGCGCAGAAAGAAGGCTGTCCGGGCAAACAGAAGGACCAGCGCGATAAGCAGAAGTATAAGGCCTTCGCCGTTTTCAAGCAGGCTCTGATAAGACCTCATCTCCCCTGCCCTCCCCGCGCTTTCAGAGTAAAAAAGAAGCAGCCGTCGCTCTCCCGGAATTCCAAAGGAAGCTCCGTCTTCGGCAGGACCGGGGCTCCTTCGGCCTCCACGGCGATGCGTATTCCTTCTGCGGCCAGGGAAACGGTCATCCTGCGCATTACCGGCAGGAAAGCCTCGATCAGAGTCTCAAAGCTGTCGTAGAGGCTGTGGACAAGGGCCAAAGGAAGGTCCGAATATTCCTCCCCGATGGCGGCTGCGTCTATACCGCAGCATTTAAGAAAGCGCGCCGACTCCTGCAAGGCCAGGAAAAGCTCGCGGTTGGGCTGAGGCAGCCTCTCCTCCGAAAGAAGCATAAGATTGCTCTTGCGCTTGCAGTAGGCGTTGAGCACGCAGCACTCGGCCAAAGCGGCGGAAAAGCCCTGCGACTCAGGCGATGTCCCTTCGAGCAGGGCCTCTATGCGCTTCTGCTTCGGATACAGGACGGCGGCTATGCGCTCATAGACCCTGTCCTGGGCGTCGAGATGGGCCTTCTTTTCCTTCAGCTCGTTTTCCACGACGATCAGGTCGTTCTCTTCGCTGAGTATCTCGTTGGCCGCGACCAGGCGCCGCTCCTCCCGGTGCAGCTCGCTCTCGTCTTCTGTCCAGAATGCATAGCCCCGCCCTATCTTCATACCCGAGAGCCGGGTATCCCCGTCGGTGTATATCGAAGCCCCGGCAGCCGCGGCAAGCTGCTCCGCAGAGGCCGTGATCGGGATATCGGTCTCATAGACAGCGGCCAGCTCTTCGTCGGTGATGCGGACCGGAAGGCCCAGGTGGGAGAAAAAGCCGCTGTAGTTCTCGTTATACGGTATCAGGCGGTTCCTTATGCAGAGCTCGAAAAATCCGAGCATGGCAAAGACATGTATCTCCGGCGAATGATACAGGCGGGGAAGATCGAGAGGAGTAAATACAAGCAGGTTGAGAAGGCTCAGGCCCGCCCAGATCAGCATGACGGCGGCAAAGCCCAAAAGAACGCGTATGTTCCGGCGCCAGGTCCTGCGTATCAGTGTCGCGAAGCCGGCCAGAAGCATCGCTACCATCCAGCCGTACATAAGATAGAACAGGGGGCCGTAGGTGTAGGTGCCGACGTTGCCCTGGAATTCGGACAGGGGGATGAGGCGGCGGTAAAACAGCTGATGCAGGTCGTTGCTCATGATCAGAAGCAGCAGACCGCAGGCAGGAAGCAGCAGCCGTTCCCCGCCCCTGCCCTCGGCTTCCTCGCCCTTGTTTATGCGCATGCAGGTCAGAAGAAAAAGAGTCGGGACCAGGACCAGGGGTATGTTGTAGGCGTAATCCGCATAGCGCCTGACCGCTGTTTCCGTCAGTATGCGGAATCTCAGGACCCTGACCAGGAGCTCGAGCATCATCAGAAGAGCCGAAGACACGATATAGCTCCTCGCCCTGGTGGGGAGGAGCCTTTCCCGCACGGACTGCATCCAGAAGATCAACAGCCCGATGTATATCATGAAATTAGCGCTGAACATGAAGGTATCGACGATAGATACCCGCGTCCTGGTCAGCAGGTTGGTGACGCCGCCCAAAAGGAGGAAGGCGCCGAAGAGCAGGGTATTTCGCTTTTCCTTTGCCTGCGTCATCCGGCAGTCCTCCTTTCACAGACTAAAACTCAGGACCTTTGGCGTAGAGCAGCCTGCCCCTGACATAGGTCCTTTCGACCTTGAGGAGATCCATCATATCGCTCCCGAGGTCACCGCGCCGTAGATCTCGTAGAGGACGAAGGCGGCGAAGGTTACCAGATAGATCCAGTCGGAGCCGTCCATCTTATGGAGCTTCCCTCCGATGAGCTTGGAGATGGCGGTTCCCGATTTGGGAAGCCAGAAGAAGAGCGCTACGACCAGGATGACCGAGATCCAGTTGCGGAAGTAGAGGTTGGCGGCTGCCAGTATGATGCAGGTCCCGGCAGCGAAGCCGGTGATCAGGGAGCCGGCCTTGCCCCTTATGCCCCTTTCGGCCAGGACTCCCGCCATCACGCTGAGAATTACGAAAACGTAGAAGAGAAGTGAATTCATTTTTTTACCTCGCCTGATGCCGGGCCGCTTCCGCGGCGTCTTTAACATTATTATACAACAGATCGCTCCCAGCAAGAAGCCCCGTCGCTCAAAAGCCTACTCGGCGCTCTTGAGGCTCTCCACCATGTCGATCTGCTTAAGGCTCCTGCTGGAGATAAGGTTGACTATGAGGGAGAAGAGGGCTGTGAGCAGGGCTGCCCAGAGGAAGGCCTTGGGGTCGGTGTCCCTTCCGAACATCATGAGCTCGATCTCGACGGACTTTACCAGCCACGCGTGCAGTATCCTGCCCAGAACGATGCCCAGGGCTATGCCCAAAAGGGTCAGGACTATGTTCTCGCGGTAGATGTAGGCCGCGACCTCGCCGTCGTAGAATCCCAGCACCTGTATGGTCGCCAGTTCCCTGCGCCTTTCGGTGATGTTGATGGTGGAAAGGTCGTAGAGCACCACCATGGCAAGGGCCGCGGCGGAGAGTATCACTATGACCACCACGAAGTCTATGCGCTCCATGCTGTGCTGGTAGGTATCGCGTATGTTCTCCATGCGGGAGGCGGCGGATGCCCCCTTAAGGTCCATGAAGTCGGAGAAGAGTTTCGAGCAGGTATCCTTGCTGCCGTCGTTCATGTCAAGCTGGTAGGCGTTGATCTCGGGGGCCTTCCCGAAGACCTCTTCGTAATAGGCCGGGCTGATGTACATGTAGTGGGCGAGGTAGTGCTCGTTGATGCCGCTGACCCTGAGCTCGTGGCGGTCTCCGTCGTCGACTGTGAACGTGTCTCCAATCGAGACCTGCAGCATTTCGGAGAGCTTGGTCCCTATGATGACCCCGCTGTCGTCAAGGCTTATGGGCTCTTTGGTGTAGAAGTCGTGGACGTCCACATAGGCCGGCAGCTTTTCGGGGTCGCAGACCTCGAGATAGCCCGAGACGGTGTAGCTTTCGGTCTCGCAGCTGACCGAGGCCATGCGGCAGGCCATGAAGCTGTCCACCTCGGGCCTTCCCGCTATGAACTCCTCTATGGCGAGCCTGTCCTCCTCCTCGATGTCGCTGTCTATGGTGAGCTGGGCCTCGTATTTGAAGAGCTCTCCGTACTGCCTGTCCATGGTGACGGTGAGGGAGCTTCTTAAGCCGAAGCCCGCGATGATGAGGGCGGTGCAGCCTCCTATGCCCAGTATGGTCATCCAGAAGCGCTTCTGGTAGCGGAGCAGGTTTCTTGTCGTGAGCTTGGAGAAGAAGCCCATGCGCTTCCAAAGGGGAGTGATGCGCTCCAGCAGGACCCTCTTTCCCGCCTTGGGGGCCTTTGGCCTCATGAGGGCCGCGGGGACCGAGCTTAAGGCCGAGAAACAGGCCCAAAGGCTCGCTCCAACTGTGCAGAGCAGGGCCGCGGCTGTGGAGAATACCGAGATGTTCACGTAGCTGGTCAGGTTGAGCTTGGGCACCTCGT
>JAFRWQ010000115.1 GCA_017437925.1 Bacillota bacterium | reverse complement strand
GCTCAATAGTTCTTTCTGAACTGTCGCTTATGAAAGGCTCAGCCGTAAAGGCATTCCTGTGCAGGACCTGTATGAAGGTGATCATCGATTACTCGGATGAGGGATCGGATCTGAACCGGCGCTGAACCGGTATCCGAAAAAGAACGGATCCGGCAGGAGCCGTACCCCGGCAAGTTTCCCGGGTTATATGGACATTACGGTTATACATATCTGAAGGATATGGTCAATTACGGCGGCGGGACAGGTCATTTATTTGTAAAAACTTCGGAGAACAAATTCCGTACTTTCCCCAAGCCCCTTGCGTTTTCAATGCGCATGTGATTTAATATCAAGTGTTATATAACAGTGTGTTGAGAACGCACCGGGGCCTGCTGCCTGAATTGGCCGGGCTCCGGGGCGTGTCCATTGAGATGAACAGTAAATATCAAGGAGATCAGCAATGCCCCCCAGACCTAAATATTCGAGAGAAAACATAGTGGAAGCGGCCTTCGAGCTGGCCAGAAAAGACGGCCTCGAAGGCGTGCTCGCAAGAGACGTCGCCCAGGCCCTGGGCACCTCCACCAGCCCCATCTTCACCGTCTTCGACACCATGGACGAGCTGAAGCAGGCGGTCCGCGACAGGGCGGCCGAGTATTACGAGAGCTTCGGAGCCAGAGTCGACGAGAAGACCCCGGCCTTCATGCGCTTCTGCAGCCAGATGATAGGTTTCGCGAGAGAAGAGCCGAAGCTCTTCACCGAGCTCTTCATCAACGATCCCGCCAAAGGCTCGGTCCTGCCCGTGAGGGGCAGCTCCGCCGCCGAGTGCCGCAGCCTGCTCATGCGCGACTACGGCCTCTCCGCCGACGACGCCGACTTCCTCTTCAACCAGTTCTGGGTATACACCTTCGGGATCTGCGTCCTGATCGCATCAGGCGGCATGAGCCTCAGCAATTCGGCCATAAACAAGCTGCTCACCGACGAATTCAAGGCCCAGTACGTGCTCATCAAATCGGGCAACAGGTAAGAAAGCCCGGACAGCCCCGGGACGAAGGAGTAAAAATGGACAGAATCGACGAAAAAGCCCGCTCCCTCATGGCTGAGCGCATGGCGAAAGACCTTAATGACGTTTCCAGGTACAATTCCACCCCGGGGAAGGGCATAACCCGCTTCCCCTTTACCGAAGAAGCCATGCAGGCCCTGGCCCACATCGAAGGCCTGATGAAGGACGCGGGGCTTAAGACCCGCCGCGACGAGAGCGGAGCCGTCGTCGGAAGGATAGAGGGCGAGATCTCCCGCTGCATACTGGTGGAGTCCCACTACGACACCGTGATGCACGGCGGAGCCTACGACGGCATGGCGGGAGTGGTATCGGGCATAGAGACCGCGAAGCTCATGCTGGCCTCCGGCAGAAAGCCCTACTACAGCCTCGAGGTCATGGCGACCAACGACGAGGAGGGCTCCCGCTTCAGCTCCGGCTTCTTCAGCTCCATGGCCGCCTGCGGCAAGGTGACCCCCGAATACTGCGAAAAGGACAGGGATAAGGACGGGATCAGCATAGCGGAGGCCATGAGGGCAGCCGGCTACGATCCCGACAAGCTCCCCCAAAAGCCCAGGACCGACATAGCGGCGGTCTTCGAGGTCCACTGCGAGCAGGGTCCGGTCCTTGAGAACGCCGGCATCGACATCGGAATAGTCGACGCCATCACCGGCACCCACAGGGTAATGGTCGAGCTCTTCGGAAGGGCGGACCACGCCGGCACCACCCCCATGAACATGAGGGCCGACGCCATGCAGGCTGCCGCCCGTCTCATAACAAGCGTTACGGGAAGGGCCAAGACCCTTGAAAATTCAGTTACCACCGTAGGCCGCATGACGGTCGAGCCGGGCATAGTCAACATAGTCTGCGCCAAGGCCTCCGTCTGGATAGACTTCAGAAGCACGGTCAGGGAAAACATAAACATCATGTACGACGGCATCAGGAGCGACCTGGCCGCCATCAAAGAGGAGATGGGCATAGACAGCGTCATCAACGAGAAGATGATAGACTGGCCCACCCTGATGGACGAAGGCCTCAAGGCCCACATTGAAAAGAGCTGCGAAAAGTACGGCTTCAGCTCCATGCACCTTCCCAGCGGAGCCGGTCACGACGCCCAGATCTTCGCCCAGCTGGCCCCCGCTGCGATGATCTTCGTCCCCAGCATAGGCGGAAGGTCCCACTGCCCCGAGGAAAAGGCCGACGAGAAGTACCTCGCCGAAGCGGTCTGCGTGCTTTACGACACCATCGAGGCCCTGAACGGAGAGAAGAAGCTTTAGCGAAACAGCGGCGAAGCTCCGGCGGCAGCCCTTCCGATGAAAAAGCGGACAGGACGCCTGCGCAGAAAAGCTCCCCGGTACACCGAAACTACACCTAACGTTGATATATCCCACACGTCCGCGGCCTATACTGCAGCCGTGACAGCAGGGGAAAGCCCTCCGAACGGTCCGCCGTTTTCCGCAAGAACCGCGAAAGGAGGCTGATGATGCGATGACTTACGATCCCTATCAGGTGCTCGGCGTCTCACAGACCGCAAGCCGGGAAGAAATCAAGAAGGCCTACAGGCAGAAGGCCAAGGAATATCATCCGGATCTTCATCCGGACGACCCGGACGCCCAGCTCAAGATGAACCGCCTGAACGAGGCCTACGACATATTGAGCGACCCCGAAAAGCTGAGGAACTACAAGGCCGGAGCCTACGATGAGCCGGCGGCTTCAGGCCACGGACAGAACCCCTACGCCCGCTACTACGGTCCCTTCGGCGGCTACTACGGCGCCGGCGGCAGCCCCTACGGCGGAGACCCCTACGAGTCCTCCGGAAACCCCTACGCGGGGCGCGGCGAAGGCTTCAGCTTCTTCGGCTTCGGACCCTTCGGCGTCTTCTACAGCTACCACGGAGGAGCCCCGACCGGGCAGGGGGACGGCAGCGACAGCTCCGAGAGCGGAGTCTACGGCTGCAATGACCCCTGCGGCAGGCCCCGGACCTTCAGGCGCAGCCTGGGAAGAGGCCTTCTCAGAGGCCTTCTGAGCTTCATCTTCTGGACCAGCCTCCTGAGGCTCGTGATGGCCATACTCTTCGGCCTGATGAGGCTCTGATCCCACGGCGAAAAAAGCATATAACTCTTTCATTTCGAATCTCTATACAACTCTCAGCAAAAAGGACGGCCCGCGCCGTCCTTTTGCCGTATTCGGCTTGTTTTAAACTTTTCGAGATCCTTTCGGCAGGCCGCGCAGGACCCCATCCGCCCCCTGAGCCCCCGCGCTTACTTTATCCTTGATCTTTTGTACATCCTGACGTAGGCAAAGCAGAGCCCGGCTGCCAGAAGCAGTATCCCGGCGGCGAAGCGGAAATTGTGATCGGGCGAGGCGGCGTAGAGCCTAGCCTCGAGGAAGGCTCCTATCATGCTGCCCAAAGACCTGATGCCCTGGAAGAAGCCCATAAGGCTGTTCCTGGTGCGCTCGCTTCCGTGCTGCACGCAGATGTTCTGGAGCAGGGTGAGGAGCATGACCGTCGAGACCGAGAAGAGCACCGAGAAGACCGACATGGGAAGCATGGCGTTGAGGAAGAAGTTGGCCGCGACCGTCATGACGGCGGAGCTTACGATCACCGGGAATATCGACAGGTTGATGTCGCTCCTCCTGATGAGCCTTGAAGTCAGAAGGCTGTTCGCCGCCATGCTCAGCGCCGCGACGGCGGCCTTCACCATGCCGTTGTACTGGGACCCCAGGTGGAAGTGGTCCTTGATGTAATAGGTAAAGCCCGTATCGTAGCAGGTCATCCCTATGGATAAGAGGATGGACGAGGCGAAGAATATTCCAAGAAGCGGGGTCATGAAGTCCCTGGCGTCAAGAAACGCGCTGAAGGGGTTGACCTCGCGGAAGTTGAGGCCGTGATCGGGCTTGAGCTTGTAGGGGGTATCGTCCTCCATGGACGCCGCCGCAAGGGAAGCTGCGATTATAAGCATTACGAACTGGGCATAGAAGGGTATCAGTATGGACCTTATCCCAAGAAAGCCTCCGACGAAGTAGCCCGCGGCGTTGCTCACGCTCTGGGACGTGGCGTAGAAGGTCAGGTATATGCCCCGGTGCTCCCCGTCGCTGACTGCGATGATGTAGTTCATTATCGCCACGGTGGATCCGCAGGAGAGTAGCCCCGCGACCACCCTTCCCAGCATAAGCATCGGACCCGAATAGGCGTTCATCATCAGGAACTGGCCGAAGCCGTAGCCGAGAAGTCCCAGCACGGTTATCCTTTTGGTGGGAATGTAGTTGCAGAGCTTTCCCCAGAAGGGCGCCACGAGGAAGCTTCCGACCGACACCGCGGACATGGCGTAGCCGAACCACTGGCTGTCCAGCCCCCTTTCGACCACGAGAGTCGGGGTCACGGGGTGGACGAAGCCGCTGGCGAGGTTGTACAGCACTATCATCATGAAGAACAGTGTCGGCAGCTTGTGCTTCTGCATACGGACGGACTCCTTCCGAAAACGATCATTACCCGGCGCATATTGTACCACTGAAAAGCCAAAAATCCAAATAAAAACAAGAGCGGGGAAATTTCCCCGCCCTTATACGTTGACGCCGATGATCTAGCAGCACATATCCAGGATTATCTGGGTGAACATCTTTGCGCCCAGCAGCAGCTCGTCGATGGAGTTGACCTCGTTGGCGCCGTGGATGTGGTACTCGTGGCCGGGCATCTCGCAGCCGAAGGCGACGCTGCCCTCGATGCTGTGGGCGTAGGTGCCGCCGCCTATGGCGATGCACTCGCCCTTTTCGCCGGTGTAGTCCTCGTAGACCCTGAGCAGGGTCTGGACGAAGGGCAGCTCCTCGGGCACGTGGTGGGGCGGTCTCATGACGTTTCTCGCCAGCTCAAAGCCGCAGGCTGTGAAGGCCTTTTCGACCACGTCGGCCACGTTCTCCTTGGTTGCGCAGAGCGGGCAGCGGCTGTCGTATCTGGCGGTAAAGCCTTCTTCGTCGAGGTCGCAGATGCTGAAGTTTAAGGTGAGCTTTCCGGAAAGCTCGTCCTCCTGGGCGATGCCCAGGGACTTGCCGTTATAGTCGCCGTAGGGGAAGAGGCGGTTGAGATCCTTAAGCGCCTTGGCCGAGGGAAGATCCGCAAGAGGCAGGGCGGTCAGCAGCTCCAGCATGGCCTGCAGGGCGTTCTTTCCCAGCTCCGGGGTGGAGGCGTGGGCGGATAGCCCGACGGCCAGGATATGTACACCGGCTTCGGTGTCGCTCAGAGTGAACTTAACTCCGGTCTTCTCTTCGGTCTTTTCGGCGAGAGCCTTGATATCGGAGGCTTTAAGGCCGGTCACGTCCGCTTCCGACTCCATGGGCACGATGTTGGCGGTCTTTTCGCCGTGGAGCGAGCTGACCCTGGGGACGGCGCAGCTCTTCTCCCACTTCATGGAGAAGACGGGGCCGTGGCCTCCCTTTTCGATGTTGATGACGGGGTAGCTGGCGTCGGGCGAGAAGCTGAAGGGGGGAGCCGCCTCCATCTTGAAGTAGGCCCTCAGGTCTTCGCTTCCGGTCTCCTCGGCGCTGCCCAGTATCAGGCGGACGCCCTTCTTAAAGCTTGCTATCTTCTGAGCCGCCAGGATCGCGTAGAGGCCCGCAATGGCGGGACCCTTGTCGTCGCTTACTCCGCGGCCGTAGATGAAGCCGTCCTTCCTCACCATCTTATACGGGTCGGTCTCCCAGCCCTTGCCCTCGGGGACCACGTCCAGATGGGCCAGTATGCCCAGCTCGGCGGGCTGGGGACCCGCTTCCGCGGTCACCACGTAATTGTCGAAATTCTTAACATTAAGGCTGTGCTCAGCTATGACCTTGACAGCCTCGGCCAGCACCTTCGCGGGGCCCTCACCGAAGGGCTTGCCCTCTTTGGCCTCCTCGCGGACGCTCCTGATATTGACCAGTCTTTCCAGATCGGAAAGCATGTTCTCTTTATTCTCTTCAAAAAATCTGTCTATCTGCTCGCGATACATTGGTTCTCCTTTCCGGCCCGAAGCCGGATCCGCTGAAATACCGAACACTTAATATTAACACGCAAAGAGGCTTTAATGCAATCGCATGGAGAACCGCCGTAAATATCTTGAAAGAATACAATTAAAGCCCGTATAAAACATAAAAAAGCTCCCTTCTTTGAAAAAGGGAGCTTTTGGTCTGTTGATAGGCGATCCGGCCGCGTCCTGGGCTTTTCAGCGCTTGTCCTTAAGCCTTGCGTCATCCGGCCGTCCCGCGGCGATGAGCCCCAGGACCAGTCCTGCGGCCATCCAGACGGCGAAGGCCGAGGCCGCCGTAAGCCCTATGAACGTCGGGTTTCCGGGTATGAAGAGGAGCAGGAGCACGGCGGTCGAGGCGAGGGCCGCGAAGCGGGCAGTCCCCATGCCGCCGGGCAGCTTGAAGGGCCGCGGTGCGCCGGGCCTGGTCTTCCTTAAGCGTATCACGCAGTACGACGTTATCGCCCAGGACAGCACGTAAGCCGTCGACGAGAAGCTGGTCACCGTGTCGATGAGTCCTATGCCCAGGAAGGGTCCCACCAGCGAAAGTATGAAGCAGAGGGCCATGCTGTTCACGGCGACGTTCTTGTCGTTCTGCTTTGCGAAGGCCTTGGGCATCAGGCCGTTCCTGCTCATGGCCATCAGCAGGTTGGCCGAGGCCGAGAAGAAACTGTTCCAGGTGGTGAGAAGGCCCGCGATGGCTCCCAGGACTATCATCCAGTAGAGCAGCTCTCCCAAAGCCCCTCCGTAAAGCACCCTGAAGGCCTCCGCCGCCACCGGCTTGGGCAGGGCGCAGAGCTCCTTCCAGGGCAGGGCGGAGCCGAAGCAGAAGAGCATCAGGGCGTAGAAGACGCAGGCGAGTATCTCCGACGAAACGACGGTCTTGCCCACCGAGGTCATGCTGCCTCCCGCTTCCTCGACCCCCTGGGGTATGGTCTCAAAGCCTGCGATGTAGAAGGACGAGACGGCCAGCATCGCCAGGACCCCTCCCATGAAGCTGCTGTGGGTCGAGCTTCCCCCCACATTCTCGTAGACCGGAAGAAGGTTCGAGGGGCTTCCCCCGAGCACCGCCGCGGCTCCCCCTATGAGGGCCGTCGCGACCAGGAAGATGCAGAGGAACCTCTGGACCTTCGCCGCAGCGGCAAGCCCCCTCATGTTGATCAGGTACATCAGCACCGAGACCCCGGAGCCTATGACTATGGTGATCAGGTATATTCCGGAGCCCGCCACGGTGTATAGGGGCTCCCCCGCCACCAGCCCCGGAAACAGGTAGCCAAGCATCGTTGTGATCTGTATGGCCTCCCAGGGAAGTATCGAGACGAAGGCTCCGAAGGCGGCCCAGCCCGAGATCAGGGCTGCGAAGCGTCCGAAGGCCTCCCAGGCGAAGGTCATGCCGCCTCCCGCCACCGGGAACATGGGCACCAGCTCGCAGTACATAAGGGCGATGGGCACTGTCATGACCAGGGTCAGCATGAAGCCGGCCGCGGCAGGGATCGGGCCGCCGGAATTGATCATCCAGCCGTTGATGGACACTGCCCAGCCCACTCCCACTATGGCCCCGAAGCCTATGCAGAAGAAGTCTATGGTCTTGAGTTTTCCTTTGTTTGCGCGTTCCATGTCAGTTCAGATAGGGGGAATCCCAGATCTTGAGGGTCTGCCCGAGGCCCATCTTCTTGGCGTTGAGGAAGACCTCGTAGGACCAGCCCACATCCCAGACGGGCATGCCGCCGGTGATGAAGCATATGCGGTCCGATTCGCTTGTGCGGCCTTCGTTCTTTCCCAGTATCACGTCGCCCAGGCCAACGGCCTTGTCCAGGCCGGGGAGCTTTCCTTCGTACATGAAGCGGTAGATCTGAACGCCTATGCCGTTGATGAAGCGCTCGTTTTCGGGCAGCAGCAGGTGTTCGGCGTAGTAGTCCTCGTGCATCTTCACGTTGTCCCAGAAGATCTTGGACGAGGTGAAGTACTCTTCGTCTATGCTGCCTCTTCCGGTGAAGATTATGAGGGAGCCTTCCTTGAGAAGGTCGTTGCTCAGCTTGATGGGGGCAAGGGAAGAAGCCGCGACGCTCACTATGTCGCCGGCTTTTACCGCTTCCTCCATGGTGTCGGCGGCCCTTGCGCTGATGCCGTACTTGATGTGGGCTTCGTTTGCGAAGGCTTCGGCCTTTTCCTTAAAGAGGTCGTAGACCACCAGCTCTTTTAAGCCCTTCGCTCCGACCATTATGCCGTCGAAGCAGGCTTTGCCCACGGGTCCCGCTCCAAGGCAGGCGCAGACCTCGGCGCCCTTTCTCGCCAGGTGCCTCGCGGCGACTCCGGGCACGCAGCCGGTGCGCACCGAGCTCACCAGGTTGGCCGACATGAAGGCTATGGGTTCGCAGGTGTCGGGGTCGTTCAGTACCATCATCAATATAGACCTGGGAAGGCCCCTCCGGGGGTTGACGATGTTGGACCCGTACCACTTGGTGCCGCAGACGTTGAAGCGGCCGCCCAGATAGGCGGGCATCGCCATGAAGCGGCGGTCGGGAGCGTCGATCGGCATATTGGGGAACTCGCTCTCCTTGGGGAATTTGATCATTATGCCGTGGGAGTTGTGGCTGTCGCCCCCCATCACGTAATCGCCCTTGCTGAGAAGGCCGAAGATCTCCTCCTCCACGTCGACGCATCTGGCCACGTCGAGGACTCCGGCCTGTATCATTTCGTTTTCGTTGAGATATAAAAACTCGGTTTTCCTGCCCATGGCTGCATTTCTCCTTTATCATGCTTGGGAATGTAGTATTTGCTTTTTTATGATTCGATTATTGCACCGAAAAAGGCGAAAGTCAATAAGCCCGTGCTCGCAAAAGCCTTTATTCGGGCGGTTTTCGTCCGCCGCCGGCGGTCGATTTGTAGTATTTACTTTTTCTAATCTTCGATTTGCCGTCAAAATAATACAAAATCGGGGCAAAATAAAGGAAAACGCTTGCCGAAGCCTTGATTAAGCGGGTCCGCCGGATTAAAATAAAAGAAAAAAATATTAGCGTACAGCGGGGACAAAGCGATGAACACCATAGATCTCATAAACCTGAACCTCGACAGAATGAGCAAGACCGAAGCGAAGGTCGCCTCCTATTTTTTCGGCCACCACAACAGCTTCGCCCTAAACACCCTCGAAAGGGTCGCCAAAGAGGCTGAGGTCAGCACCACCACGGTGCTGCGCTTCTGCCGCCGCCTGGGCTTTAAAGGCTTCAGGGATTTTCAGGAGTCCCTGCGGGACGACATGAAGTACCAGCCCGACCTTCCCGAAAAGTACAACAGGGCCATAGGGCAGGGGGTCAGCAACGAGCTGCTGGCCCGCACCATACGCATGGACATACTCTGCATACAGGAGACCTTCAGGGACCTGAGCGAAGAGAGCCTCGAAGAGGCCGTCCGCCTGCTTTCGGCCGCGGAGCGGGTCTTCTGCTTCGGCATGAGGGAGTCCTTCGCCCTGGCCCACTACACCTACACCCGCCTGCTTTCGGTGAGGAGCAACGTCTTTATTCTTGACGCCGGCCTCAACGAGGGGGTCGAGTCGCTGCTCTCGCTCAAAGACGGCGACGTCTGCGTCGTATACGCCTTCCAAAGGTACACGAAGCAGGCCATACAGATACTATCAAGGCTCAAAGAGCAGGGAACGAAGGTGATACTGGTGACTTCAGAGCCCGAAGACGGCATAAGGGAGTACGCGGACCTGGTCCTGCCCTGCCGTGTCAACGCCTACGGGGTAAAGAACTCTTCGGCGGCGCCGGTATGCCTCGCCAACTACTTCTGCAGCGCCGTCGCCATGAAGTACGGCGGCGCGGCCCTTGAGCACATGAAAAAGACCGAGGAGCTCTTCAAGGAGTTCTCGATCTGCTGAAGCCCGGCGCCTTAAAAGCGTAAACGAAAGAAGGAAGAAAATGAGCGGAAAGATCATACTCATAACCGGAAGCATAAAGGTCCATCCCGGGGCGAACCAGCCCATGCTGCAGCTCAACAGGAGCTACATGAGCGCGGTCGAAGCAGCGGGCGGAATACCCCTTGCCGCCTGCTCCGCAAGGCTTGCGGAAGGATACGCCGAAATTGCCGACGGCCTCATGATCACCGGGGGCGAGAGCGTCCATCCCCGGTATTTCGGGGAGACCCTGACCCATCTGGCCGGGGGAGATCCACAGGAGATCGCTTATCTCGCCAAAGGCTGCTTCCCCGCAAGGGACGAGCTGGAGCTCGCCCTCTACCGCGAGTTCTGCAAAAGAAAAAAGCCCGTCATGGGCATATGCAGGGGCTTTCAGCTCATAAACGCCGCCGAAGGCGGGAAAAACATGCTGGATTTCCCAAGAGATCATAAGTACGACCACAGCAACGGTATCTCCCACAAGGTCATCGCGGAAGAGGGAAGCGCGCTCGAAAGGCTCTTCGGCCGCGAATTCTCGGTCAACAGCTACCACAGGGACTGCGCGGTGACCCCGGGGGCAGCCCTTAAGGTCACAGCCAGGTCCGAAGACGGCCTCATAGAAGCCTTTGAGCATGAGAGCCTGCCCGTCATAGGATTTCAGTTCCACCCCGAAAAGATGAGGGGGGACGCGCCCGAGCCCGCCGAAGGACCGTCGTCCGATCCTCTGTTCAGGTATTTCATCGAAATGTGCAAATAAAAAACCTTATAACCGGGCCTGCGCAGTTTTGCGGGTGAACAAGAAGGAGTAAGACCGCAGGCCCGGAAAGGCTTCTGAAATGAAGTAGGAGGGTTATAGGCAATAGTTTCGGTATACGCGGCTGCCGTATCCTGTCTCTTGGATCGCGCCGCTCAGTTAGCATCGGCTAACTAACAATGAAAATATAACAGACTCAAAGTCCGATGTCAAGTTTTTTTTAAAAACAGGGCCTTGCCGTGGCAGAGACCCTCATAATCATCATAAAGAGAGATACGCCCGTCTTGAACTATCTGATTTTCTGTGATATACTATCACTAATCGGTATAGAAAGGCGGTCAAGCTTTATGAATATTGATTTTTACCGCAATTATATAGAGATAGTCGAACTGGGCACCCTTTCCGCCGCGGCAAGGTCCCTCCACGTCGCCCAGTCGGCCTTAAGCAACCAGCTGAAGCAGTTCGAAGAGGAGTTCGGAACGCCCCTCTTCATCAGATCGTCCCGCCGCCTCGAGCTCACAGGCGCCGGCCGCATACTCTACAGAAAGGCAAAGGACATAGTCGCTCTGGTCGACGCCGCCCACAAGGAGATAGACGCGGGGATCGAAGGCTCCAGGGGCAGCCTGAGGCTCGGGATCACCCAGGCCTATCCCGACCTTTATTCCAACAGGCTGCTGCAGGGCTTCAGGGCCGAGAACCCCAACATGCGCTTTGAGATCTACGAGGAGAGTTCCATGGAGATCATGGAAAAGCTCCGCTCCGGGGTCATAGAGATAGGCATAGTGAGGTATCCCGGCAGGATACCCCCCTTCCTCACCGAGGTCCTTACCCGGAAGGAGAGGGTCTGCGCCTATGTGAGAAGGGACAACCCCTGGATAGACGCCCAGGCGGACGAGCTTTCCGTCTCAGCCCTTGAAAAGGCGCCCCTTGCCATATCCCGCGGCATAGTGGGGCTTTTGGACGACATCTTCCAAAGAGAAGGCATATCGCCGGGCATTATGAGCGTTTCGACCTCCAGGAGCAACCCCATGATGTGGGCGGAGGCCGGAGTCGCCGTCGCCATAGTCAGGATGGGCGAGGGAGAGCCCGGCGAGACCGGGGACTGCGTCTGCCTTCCCCTCTCTTCGGACGACGAAATAATAAAGGACGAGCTTAAGGCCTCCCGCAGCATAGTCACCGTCAAGGACAGCGTCCTTTCGGCGGCGGCCTCAAGCTTCCTGGAGTTTATAAAAACATACGTAGAATAAAGCGATTTTTCTGTAATTTTTGCTTAATATATGGATTAAATTCCGTGTATCTGCTACAATAATTTAATAAAGCCTCTATATCTTTTTAGAAAAGGAGAAATATAATGGGCAAATTCGTCGTAAAAGAGACCAAGACCGGATTCCACTTCAATCTGGTAGCCGGCAACGGCCAGGTCATAGGCTCCAGCGAAGTCTATACCACCATGGCAGCCCTCAATAAGGGCATCGAGAGCGTAAGAAAGTGCTCCGCAGGCGGAGTGCAGGATCTTACCGTCGAGACCCCCGAAGAGGTAAAACATCCCAAGTTCGAAGTCTACACCGACAAGGCCGGTGAGTTCCGCTTCCGCCTCAAGGCCCGCAACGGCGAGATCATCCTTGCCTCCGAAGGCTACAAGGCCAAGCCCTCCTGCCTCAACGGCATCGAGAGCGTAAAGAAGAACGCGCCCGACGCCGAGATCGAGAAGCTCGAAAAATAAGGCGCAAAGCCCGGCAAAGCCTCCCGGTCCGCAAGGACCGGGTTTTTTGTGCTCCGCCCATAAAAAAGCCTCCCCCAAAGCCCCGTTTTGGCGCATATTCGGCTTGAAATGAAGGCCGCTTAGGATATAATTCTAATGTTACGCGGCCTTCGGGCCAAATCTGTCAGCAAGGGAGGAAATACGCCATGAAAACCACAGAACTAAGGCTAATTTTCAGCGATCCCGCCAAATACGCAGACCAGAAGATCAATGTATGCGGCTGGATTCGCACCAACCGCAATTCCAATAAATTCGGATTCATCGAGCTCAACGACGGAACCTATTTCAAGTCGCTGCAGGTGGTCTATGAGGCAGAGCTCATAGACAACTTCGAAGAGGTGGCCAGGCTGCCCCTCGCCACCGCCCTCTCCGTGAGCGGGACCCTGGTCCTCACCCCGGGGGCCAAGCAGCCCTTCGAGCTCAAGGCAGACTCGGTCACAGTCGAAGCTCCCTCCGACACCGACTACCCCATCCAGAACAAGCGCCACACCCTCGAGTACCTGAGGACCCAGGCCCACCTGCGCCCCAGGACCAACACCTTCAGCGCCGTCTTCAGGGTGAGGAGCGTCGCGGCCTATGCCATCCACAAGTTCTTCCAGGAGAGGGGCTTTGTCTACGCCCATCCACCCATCATCACCGCCTCCGACGCGGAAGGCGCCGGCGAAATGTTCAGGGTGACCACCTTAGACCTTGACAACGTCCCCAAAACCGAGGACGGCAGCGTCGACTACGACAAGGACTTCTTCGGAAAGTCGGCCAACCTCACCGTCAGCGGCCAGCTGGAGGCCGAGATCTTCGCCCTGGCCTTTAAAAACACCTACACCTTCGGACCCACCTTCAGGGCCGAGAATTCCAACACCGCCCGCCATGCCAGCGAGTTCTGGATGATAGAGCCCGAGATGGCCTTCTGCGACCTTCAGCAGAACATGGACGTCATCGAGGACATGGTGAAATACATCATCAGCTACACCCTCGAGAACTGCCCCGAAGAGATGAAGTTCTTCAACAGCTTCATCGACAAGGGCCTTCTCGACAGGCTCCACCACGTGCTGAACAGCGATTTCGTCCGCCTGACCTATACGAAGGCTATCGAAATACTCGAAAAAGCCCAGGCCGAAGGCCATAAGTTCGACTACAAGATCACCGGCTGGGGCATGGACCTTCAGAGCGAGCACGAAAGGTATCTGACCGAAGAGGTCTTCAAGGCCCCCGTCTTCCTCACCGACTATCCCTCCGCCATCAAGGCCTTCTACATGAGGGAGAACGAGGACGGAAAGACCGTCGCGGCCTGCGACCTGCTGGTGCCCGGAGTCGGCGAGATAGTCGGCGGAAGCCAGAGGGAAGAGCGCTACGACGTGCTCCTCGACAAGATACACAAGCTGGGCATGGACGAGAAGACCTACTGGTGGTATCTGGAGCTGAGAAAGTACGGCGGCGTCAAGCACTCCGGCTACGGGCTGGGCTTCGAACGCATGATCATGTACCTGACCGGCATGTCCAACATCAGAGACGTGATCCCCTTCCCCAGAACACCGAGAACCGCTGATTTTTAGCGATATTTCGGCTTTACTGGAAAGCAGGGCCTGTGATATACTGAAAGACGGCGGATTTATGGGGTCCGCCCTGAGAGCAAAATAATTTTGGAGGAATTTTAAGAATATGAAAGGCTACAACAGCGAAACCATCAGAAACGTCGCACTGCTCGGACACGGAGGCAGCGGCAAGACCACATTCCTTGAAGCGGCCCTGCTGGCGACCGGCGCCATCAGCAGGATGGGCAAGGTCGAGGACGGCAACACCGTATCCGACTTCGACAAAATGGAGATCGAGAAGCACTATTCCATCGGGCTCTCCATCGTCCCCGTCGAGTACAACAAGAACAAGATCAACTTCCTCGATGCCCCGGGCGTATTCGATTTCGTTGGCGAGGTCAACTGCGCTCTGCGCGGTGCCGAAGCGGCCGCGATATTCGTAGACGCCTCCTCCGGCGTGCAGGTCGGCACCGAAAAGGCCTGGAACAGCTGCAAGCAGTTCAACGTTCCCCGCTTCTTCGTCATCAACAAGATCGATAAGGAGAACGTCAACGTAGACGAGGTCCTCGGAGCCCTCAAGGACAAGTTCGGAACCTCCGTCGTCGACATGAACGATGCCGACGCCCTCAACGAAGCGATAGCCGAGACCGACGAGGAACTGATGGAGAAGTTCTTCGAGGGTGAGGAGTTCACCGAAGAGGAGCTCGCCAAGGGTCTCATGACCGGCATCGCAAACTGCGACATCGCTCCCGTCTTCACCATTTCCGCCGTCAAGGGCACCGGAGTCAAGGAACTTCTCGACGCCATACTCAAGTATGCTCCCAGGTTCGAAGTAAAGGACGGCCCCAACACCGCCTTCGTCTTCAAGACCATAGCCGACCCCTTCCTGGGCAAGATCTCCCTCGCGAAGGTCATCAGCGGCAAGCTGGTACCGGCCATGACCATCTATAACAACAACGCCGAGAAGGAAGAGAAGCTGGGCTCCATGTTCTTCCTGCGCGGCAAGACCCAGGGCGAGTGCCCCCAGGTCCTGCCCGGAGACATCGTGGCTCTTGCCAAGCTTCAGTTCACCCAGACCGGTGACACCCTGACCGAGAAAGGCAGCGATATCAAGTTCGACAAGATCGAATTCCCCCAGCCCACCCTTTTCACCGCCATCGAGTCCAAGGCCAAGGGCGACGACGCCAAGGTAGCCGCGGGCATCGCCAAGCTCAAGGAAGAGGATCCCTCCTTCAGCTATGAGAGAAACGCCGAGACCCGTCAGTCCCTGCTGGGCACCCAGGGCGATCTGCAGAG
>JAFRWQ010000011.1 GCA_017437925.1 Bacillota bacterium | reverse complement strand
TGTTCATCAGAGGGACCAGCGAGTTGCGGATGCCGTGGCGCAGGGTCGCCTGGGTATAGGTCAGGCCCTTGGTGCGGGCGAGCAGCATGTACTCGGAATTGATGGTCTCCGCCAGCTCGGCTCTCAGATATCTTGCGACCCTTGCGATGGGGCTGAAGGCGAGGGCGAGGATGGGCAGGACCAGCGAGTGGAGCTTGGCCGAGCCCACGGCGTTGACATCGTAGATTATCGGGAACCATCCGAATTTATATGCCAGGAAGTATTGCATCCCCGTGGCGAATACGAAGGAGGGCACCGATATGAATATGACTACCAGGAACGAGATCCCGTAGTCGATCCCGCTGTTCTTTTTGAGGGCCATCGCGATGCCCGCGATCATGCCCAAAGGCAGGGAGATCATAAGCGAATAGAGGTTGACGTACAGTGTTACGGGGATCTTCTGTCTTACGATGGTCCATACCGGAACGTTGGGGTTCATCTTAAGTGAGATGCCCCAGTCCCAGTGGACCAGGATGTTGCGCATGTAGATGAAATACTGGACGATCACCGGCTTGTCGAAGTTGTACTTGGCGTTCAGCTGGGCCATCATCTCGGGGGTCATCTCGTCGTACCCTTCGAAGATGCTGCCTGGCATCAGCCTTATGACGATGAAACCGATGGTCAGTATGACGAACAGTGTGATCACCGTAGCAAGAAGACGCTGAAGGATGTACTTCGTCATAAGCGGTTCCTTTCTGTGTCAGCAGAATAAGGAAATCGGCGGGCTGCGGACGATACCGCAGCCCGCCGGGCAGGTTGGGTCGATGTTTTCTGACTGGCCCTATGCTGAGATACTACTCAGCAACGCGGGCATACTTCCAGCCGAATCCGACGTTTACGATGTAGCTGTTGTCGGGAGTGGGCAGGATGACGCGGTCAGACTTGAGGTAACGGTTGGGGTTCTCCATGATGGGGATGATGGGGAGGTCTCTGAGCATGATCTGCTCCATCTGGAAGGCCATCTCCAGCTGCTTTTCCTTGTCGAAGCGCTCTTCGGTCTGGTTTGCCTTTACCCACAGCTCGTCAAGTTCGGGCTGGAAGTAGGGCTCGTTCTTCTGAGCGTAGGTGGAACGCCATACGTTGTAGCCGTTCCAGGGAGCGATCTTGGAGGTGGACCAGCCGCCCCAGCCGAGGTCGTAGGCGGACGCGTTGTCCTTCCAGGACTTCTTGGTAGCGGTGACCTGGGAGTTGGGCATGCCCTGGATCTCGAGGGTAAACTTGTCAGCTCCGAAGAGCTCTGCCCATGCCTTCTGCAGGTATTCGGAGCAGGCCTTGTACTTGGAGTTGTCGGTGCTGAAGAGCAGCTCTACGGTCACGTGATCGATGCCGGTCTCTTCGAGAGCCTTGTCGAAGCACTCCTTGGCGAGAGCGGGATCATATGCCCAGTTCTTGGGGGTGTACTCGGGATGCTTCTTCTGCTGCAGCTCTCTGAAGCTCTCGCCGGTGGAGAGGTCGCCTATGACCATCAGGGGCTGGATGTACCAGGCGGGGATGGCGCTTCCGATCTGGGCGACTGCCACACGGTCAGTTCCGTGGTAGAGAGCCTTGCGGAAGTTGAGGTTGTCGAGGATGGGGTTGTCCGGGTTCTTCATGTTCACGGTGATGTGATACATGGAGGTGGCGTCAGACTCGATCAGTCTGGGATCTTCCTTGTACTGGAGGTACTCTTCAGCGCCGAGGGAGACGTAGTCGATCTCGCCGTTGAGGAACATCTGAAGGGTGGTGGAGTTGTCGGTGACGACACGCTCGGTGACTTCATGTGCCCAGATCTCGTCGGCATATACCCAGTTGGGGTTCTTTACGTAGGTGACGGATGCGCCGGGGATCCACTCCTTGAGGAAGAAAGAACCTGCGGACATGTAGGTATCCTTGCTGGTGCCGTACATGGTAGCGGTGCGGTCTGCGTTCATAGCGGCTTCATAGGTGGGCTCGTGGACCATTGCCATGGAGCAGTTGAAGCAGAGGTGGGTGACGATCTCGTCTGCGGTGACGGGGCCGACGGTGGTGAGCTCGATGGTGTAGTCATCGATCTTCTTCAGACCGACGTCTTCCCATGCGCACTCGCCCTTGGTGTATTCGGCGCCGTTCTTGATGGTGATGGTGTTGCTGTTGAAGTAGGATGCTCTGGTGTTCAGGAGCTTCGGATCGATCAGCATCTTGTAGCTGTACATAACGGTGTCAGCATTGAGAGGATCGCCGTTCTCCCAGGTCAGGCCCTTGCGGAGGGGGATCTGCCATACTTCACGGCTGTCGTCCATCTGCTGGGGGAAGTCAGCTGCGAACTCGGGTCTGCGCTGGAACTTGTAGTCCGGTCCGATGAAAGAACGATAGAGGTAGATGGCTACCATATCGGCTGCATCGCTGTCGCGGGACATGGAGTACATGTGGCCGTTCAGGGTGGAGATGTCCGCGTTCACTGCGAAGCGGAGGGTGCCTTCGCCTTCGGGCGTGGGCTTCTCGGGCTCAGCAGGCTTTGCGGGCTCTGAGGGCGCTGCAGGTGTAGTCGCTGCAGGCTGGGTGGTCTCTGCGGGCTTTGCGGGCTCCGCGGGAGGTGCGCTCGGAGTGATGTCGACTTCCTTCTTGCCGCAGCCGGCGAAGAGGGATATCACCATCAGCGATACGAGCAGGATGGCTAACACTTTCTTCATATTTTTCTCCTTTTCTAAACAGGTCACACCGCGCGGGCGGCATGACTAAGAAAACAGATCTGAAACGGGCTACGCCGTTCATGAAATAAATTATAGCTTAATGATATGATAAAAGTAAAGCAAAATTATATTTTTTAGCGTCCGTGCTTTATAGGATAATATAATTGCCATTAAATACAACATTTACTATCTGTATTTTGCCCTATACGCGCAAAGAATCGACCGTGCCTATTCCATGGTTTGTAAGTATCTGATATAATCGAACAGGATATTGCCTGCAGAGACCGGAGTCTTTTTCCCTGCCGGAGGTGTAAAGTGGATAAGATCAGACTTCTAAAGGCAGCTGCTCTCGGCGCCGTCATCGGCATCGGAGCGGCGGCTTTCATACATAAAGGACAGGGCGCCGCAGCCTTCATAAGCAACGCTCTGTTCTTCGGAGGCATAGTCCTGCTGGTCTACGCTCTGTTTCAGTACGCTCTGCACCTGGGATTCTTCAGCGGCGTGATCTACAGCATCAAAAAGATCATCGAATCCTTCACCATGAAGGACTACGGCCCGGGAAAGTCCCAGCTGGGCAGCCGTCCCGAGTACGAGATGGAGAACCGCCGGGGCAGGGTCTGCAGGGAGGAATTCGCCATCGCGGCGGTATTCCTCGTCCTGTCTCTCATCGCAGCTTTCCTGTAATAAAAGCCGGCATTGCGCTGGCTGATGTTTTTTTTACAAAGAAAAACTCCGGCGGTCATGCCGGTCTTACCGTATGCAGGGGCGGCGATCCCCGCGACGGCGATACCTACGTAAACGATGAACCAGCTGGCGTGCACTGTCGGCATCTTCAGAATAAAAATAATGGTTTTCGCGGCATCATTATGGTTGCATTGATCTCCTTCCGCTTATAAAATGTCTGCTGCGGGGCCTTCGCTCCGACGAACAGTCATCGAAAGGAACACCGGAATGGTCTACATCAACCAGCACGACTATCCCCATCTTCTCTATATATGCAATACGGGCGATCCCGACGAGGAGAAGCACTACAGGACCACCTTCCCCATGAGCGCCTGCGGCATCTGCTCCACGGTGATGCTGGTGGACAGGCTCACCACCGCTTCCGGCTTCGGGGTCGTCGAGGCTCTCGAGCTCAACTATCAGTGCGGTGCCAATCACGCTCCCGGCACCGATTACAAGGTCTACGCTCCCGCCATCTGCGAGAAGTTCGGCTTAAGATACGTCACCACCAACGACATCGAAGAGGTCAGAAGGTGCC
>JAFRWQ010000114.1 GCA_017437925.1 Bacillota bacterium | reverse complement strand
CTTCTGTGCCGGCTTCTTGGGCTGGACGGGCTGCTTCGGCTCATCCGCCGCTCTGCGGATGATCTTGACCCCGATATTGGGCACGTAGTCGATCGGTTCGGGCTTGGGTTCCGGTTTTGATTCTGCCTTCGGTTCTTTGTTCGCCTTCTCCGGTTCGGCTTTCGGCTCTTCCTTCGGCTCATCCTTGGCCTTTACGGGTTCCGCCTTCGGTTCTTCCTTGGCAGCAGGCTTTTCTGCCTTCTCCGCCTTTTCCTTCTTAGGTTTGGCCGCCTTGGGCTTCTCTTCCTTCGGCGCTTCTTCCTTCTTGGGCTCTTCCTTGGGCTCCGCCTTCTTGATGATCTTTACGCCAATGGGAGGATCCACATACATCTCGGGTTCGGGCTTTGCCGGAGCGGGAGCCGGAGCAACCTGTTCGGGCGCAGCGGAAACCACCGGTTCGACCTTGACTTCGACCGGTTCTTCGACCTTTGCAGGTTCTTCTTTCTTCTCCAGCGTCTGGGGAACGTCCGCCTTTTTCTGAGGCACGGCGTTCTTCGGCATGGGCTTTCCGAAGGGGAAAGGCTTTGCCGCAGAGGACGCTGCCTTCGGTACGGGTTTGCCGACCGGAGGGGTCATGGGTTTCGCAGGTTCCGCTGCCGGCTTGGCAGCAGCCTGTGTTCTGGCAGCGGGTCTCTTCTTTGCCTGCTGCGCTTCGATGATCGCTTTATCGACGGCGCGGATCTGGACCTTCGGGCCCTCTCCTGCCGTATTCGTAGACTTTTTCGTCTGTGCTTTTACAACTTTGGTTTCTGTATCGGCCATTCAAATACCTCCCGTGCTTATCTGCATAATTGGGCGATCTGCTCTGCCAGGGATTCGGCCTGCTGGCGCGATATTTCCGTCTTCAGGTTTCTGCCGAAGGCGTTCTTCTTTACCGCCAGTTTCGCGCATTCCTCGCTCCTGCAAAGGTAAGCTCCTCTGCCGGGCATCTTGCCGCTGATATCTATGTGCAGCCCGTCCTCCGACGCAACGATGCGGATGAGTTCGCTCTTCGGCTTACTCTGCATGCATCCGATGCATCTGCGTTCGGGCACTTTCTTCTCGCTCATTGCGGACCTCTACTTGGCAAAGGCCTCGGTGATCGCTTCGATCATGGCCGCGTTCGTGGCTTTCGGATCGAGTTCGATGCCGTTCGCCTCCGCAAATTCCATGAGCTCCGCTTTCTTAAAGCGCTTTAAGTTGGGAAGTTCTGCTGCCGTTTCTGCAGGTTCCGCAGCTTCGACGGCCTCAGCCACCGTCTCTTCGATCTCTTCCTCCGGTTCGTCCGGCTCCAGAGCCTTTCTCTGCATCTCTTCCAGTTTAGGCTGGAACTGCGTGTGGCTCTTGATGTCGATCTTCCAGCTGCACAGCTTGGCAGCCAGTCTTACGTTCTGGCCTTCCTTGCCGATCGCCAGGGACAGCTGGTAGTCGGGAACGACGACGGTGGCCGAACGGCCCTTTTCGTCGATCAGGACCATCTCCACCTTGGCGGGAGACAGGGCGCTGGATATCAGCTTGCCCGGTTCGTCGCTCCAGGCGACTATGTCTATCTTTTCGCCCCTCAGCTCGTCAACGACGGCCTGGACGCGGGCGCCCCTGGTGCCGACGCAGGAACCGACGGGATCCACGTTCTCATCGTGGCTCATGACGGCGATCTTGCTCCTGGAACCGGCCTCGCGGGCAGTGCTCTTGATCTCTATGGTGTGGTCCTGAAGCTCGGGAACTTCAAGCTCGAACAGCCTCTTAACAAGGCCGGGGTGGGTGCGGGAAAGGAAGACCTGGGGTCCCTTGTTGGCCTTCTTTACGTCCATGACGTAGACCCTGACCCTGTCGTTGACCCTGAATCTCTCTCCGGGGATCTGCTCGTTGAGGGAGAGTATGCCTTCGGCCCTTCCTATGTTGATGAAGACGGTGCCGTTGCTCACCCTCTGTACGACTCCCGTGACCACCTCGCCCTGACGGCCGATGTAATCGTCATATATCATGCTGCGCTCGGCTTCCCTGATGCGCTGGACCACCACCTGCTTTGCGGTCTGGGCCGCGACCCTGCCGAAATCGGTGGGGGTGACCTGGTACTCGACCACGTCTCCCAGCTCGTACTCGGGGTCTATCTCCTGGGCGTCCTCAAGGCTCACCTGGGAATAGGGGTCTTCCACCTCTTCGACTATCTCCATGCGCATGAAGACGTTGATGTCGCCGGTCTCCTGGTCGATGTTGACGCGCACGTTCTGATAGGCTCCGTAGTTCTTCTTGTACGCGGAAACCAGAGCGGATTCTATGGCCTCGATAAGCAGCTCCTTGGGCATGTGCTTTTCTCTTTCGAGAGCTTCTACTGCTTCGAGAAATTCGAGATTCATTTGGATTTGCCTCCTTGAGATATATGTCAACGTTTATCTTATACTGTTAGAAAACCACGGCAAGGCTTATTTTGGCGGCTTCGGAGGTCTCTATGACCTCGGTCTTCCCCTTGCCCAGGTCTACGGTGACTTTTCCGTCTTCGTAGCCGGCGAGGGTGCCTGTGAGAAGCTTTGAACCGTTCCTCGCCTTATAGAGCTTTACGTCTATGAGCTCGCCCATGAAGCGCCTGAAGTCCTTCTCGGTGATGAGGGGCCTGTCGAGGCCGGGGGAAGAGACCTCCAGGTAATAGTTCTGCTCTATGGGGTCTGCCTTGTCCAGCTTTTCGCTTAAGAAGCGGCTCACCAGCTCGCAGTCGTCGGTTCCCATGACTCCGTAGCCTTCGCCTTCGAGCTTGTCAACGTATACCCTCAGGTACCAGTCCTGCCCTTCCTTTACGAATTCGCAGCGCGAGAGCTCGTAGGGTTCATCCTTTCCGAACTCGGCCATCCACTCCGCGACGTATTCTCCTATCTTCTTCTTAGCCAATCGTTTTTCTCCAAAAATAAGAGTGGACCTCTGTCCACTCTTAAGCGATAACGTATGCAGGAGTATAATATCAGCAGTGTCTGGAAAATGCAAGCATTTTCTGTAAATTCACGCTGCCGGAGGCTTTAGAGTTCCTGGAAGAATTCGATCTCCTCGCCCAGGGGGCCTTTTACGAAGGCGCAGCGGATGGGGAAAGGAGGATCTGACTTGATCACGACCGATCTGGGACCGTCGAAGACCGGGTAGCCTGCCTCATTGACCGCTTTCACGCAGGCCTCGATGTCGTCTGTGCCCAGGGCGAGATGCTGGTAGGTGCCCTTGACCCCGGTGATGGCTTCTCCCCCGTTGAAGAGCTCGATGACGGCTTCTCCCGCCTTTATCATGCAGCCTGCGGGCCAGCTGCGCAGGACCTCAAGCCCCAGCACCTTTGTATAGAAATTAAGAGCCTTTTCGTAGCCCTCCCCTTCGGGAGCTCTCATGGCCACGTGATGTATCTTGTTAATAAGCGCCATAACGCACCTCCTTTTTTGTATTATTCTACCACGTCTGCCGGGGAAACGCCACCGCGGTGACATTTTAATCTTTTTGTGCTAATATTATGTTGTTTTAGGAGGCGACCCATGCTTTTCAGCGACATCGAAAGGATAAGCCCCGAAGCCGCAGGCTTTCTTAAGCGACATGACATGCTGCCCGAGGAAGACCTTGCTGAGCTTACACTGAAGACAGCCCTCGTCATGAAGGAGAGCCTTAAGGAAGAGAGGACGGGCCCCTTCCCCATGATCAGGTCCTATGTCTACCCCAGGGCAGAAGCGGATACGGAAAGACCTGTGCTTGCCATAGACATAGGGGGAAGCAGCACCCGCTTCGCCCTCGCCCGCTGGGATGATGAAGGAAAGATAAGCCTCGGGCCGGTTAAGACCGTACCCACTCCCGGCAAGCTCTTCAGCGTCACCCAGGACCGCTTTTTCGATATGATAGCCGAAGAGATGGCGCAATACGGCTGCGAGAGAGCCGGTATCAGCTTTTCCTTCATAGGGACGGCCTCTAAGAACACCGACGTGCTCATCGACAGCTTCAGCAAGGAGCTGATGGTGGAAGATGTTAAGCGCCAATTCGTAGGAGACGCGGTAAACCGGGCCCTTAAGAAGCTGGGGAAGCCCGAAATGACCGTCGCGGTGACCAACGACAGCTGCGCCGCCTTCATGGGCTGCCGCAGCGGAAACGGCGATCCTCCCGACGTCTCCTTCATACTCGGGACGGGCTATAACAACTGCTGCTGCGTCTCGGGCCTGGGAGGCATGCTGATAAACACCGAGAGCGGCTACTACGGCGGCCTTCACTTCGGTGAGATAGACAGAGCGGCTGACCTTAATTCGGCCAACCGCGGGGAGTACCTCGCTGAAAAGACGGTGAGCGGAGCCTACATCGGCCCCGTCATATACGCGGCCTGCCTGATGGCCGCTGACGACGGCCTTTTCACAGAGCCCTGCGCGAAAGCGGTAAAGGAAAGGCCTCTTCCCTATTCGACAGCCGAGATCAACGAGTATATGGAAGGCAAAGGACCTCTCAAAGGCGGATTCGGCAATGATGTTGACCGTTATATTTTTACGGGTATCTGCAGCTTTTTCGTCCAAAGAGCTGCGGAAAACGCCGCGGCCATGACAGCGGCCTGCGCCCTGCTCAGCGAGCCGGATAAAGAAAGGCCCGTCATCATAGCGGCAGAGGGCTCCACCTACCTGAAATTCCCCCTTCTGAGGAGCATTTTTGACAAGACCCTTAAAAAGCTCATAAAAGCCACGCTGGGCCTCGAAACCGAAATAATATCGTCGGAGAACGCGGTGCTCAAAGGAGCGGCCCTCGCCGGCGCGATGAAAAAATAGCAAAAACTTGACGGTAAGGACTAGACGAATCCCCTGTTTTCTATGCGCCTGCCCAGACGGCAGACCAGCTCGTCGGTAATGGTCCCCGCCCTGTTCGCCAGCTCGGCGGCAGAGGCGTACTCATCTCCGTCCCGGCCTATGAGGGTGACTATGTCGCCCTCTTTTATTTCGGGAACATCGGTGACGTCGAACATGGCCTGGTCCATGCAGACCTTGCCCGCGCCTTTGACCCTTATGCCGTTCACAATGCCTTCCAGCAGTCCGCCGCTTAAGGACCTGGGTATCCCGTCGCCGTAACCTATGCCGACGGTAGCTATCCTCCTGCGGCCTTCCGCCTTAAACATCCTGTCGTAGCCAACGGTCTCGCCGTCTTCCACCCAGCGCAGGCTCATTACCCTGGTCCTTAAGGACATGACCGGCTGAAGGTCGAAGCCGTCAATATAGGCCTCGCTCGCAACGCTCCTGAAACCGTACATTATGGCCCCGGGGCGGGCGAGATCGCAGTCGATGCCGGGATAAAAGGCTATTGCAAGACTGTTCTGAAGGTGGGTGACGCCGGGGTCGAGGCCCGCTTCCTTTATCATTTCAACGCATTCGTTAAACAAGGATATCTGCCTGTTCGTGAAGCGCACGTCGTCTTCCTCGAAGGACCCCGCGGCGCAGAGGTGGGAGAAGCAGCCGTCGATCCTAAGATGAGGAAGAGCGTAGATCTCCTTTATGCCTTTGAGATCGTGAGGTTCCACGCCCAGGCGGTGCATACCGGTATCGATGGCCAGGTGTGTCCTTAGCTTAAGATCCCTTCCTTCCGGCCCATAGCGCCTTATGTGATCCTCCACCGCGTCATTGAGAGCCCTGGCGTAAGCGACGCTTCCTATGGTCTGGGTGAGGTCGTGCTCAATGATTTCGACAGCATGGGAGACGTCGGTCCCGCCCAGTATCAGTATGGGTGAAGTCACCCGGTTCTCCCTGAGCTCCAGCGCTTCGTCGAGGGAAGCTACGGCAAAGTGTCTGATGCCCAGCTCCTCCATGGCCGGCGCTATGTACACCGCACCGTGTCCGTAGGCGTTGGCCTTTACGACGGCCATTATTCCGGTATGGGGGCGGAGTTTCGACTTGATGTCAGCCAGGTTGTGGGCAAGAGCCCCGCGGTCCAGTTCTATCCATGCGCGGTTCATAAAGCATTTCCTTTCGAGTTCTGAATACCTTAAAGCCCCGGGCAGGGCTGATCCTGTCCGGGGCTCCGGTTCTAAACGTTCTATCTTCCGGTATATTCAACCAGAGGATCGGCGTAGTTGAACAGGTAGTAGACCACATTCTTCCTCGGACAGTCAGCCGTGACATCGTAATCTTCGGTGTAGGACTCTCCCAGGATACCGCCGCTCCTCGCCCAGTCGAAGGCCTCCTGATACCAGCCGTCCTCGCCGGCTCCCACAGCCCTGTAGAGGAAGGTCAGGATGTGGGCGTTGGAGCAGGTCTTGGCCGGGTTGAAGGTGGTCGGGGACGTGCCTTCGGTGATACCCTGCTCTACCGCCCAGAGGACCGGCTTATAGAAGTAATCGTCGGTCTTTACGTCATTGAAGGGGTTCTTGTTGCTCACGGGTTCGGGGCAGCCGGCCGCTCTCCACAGGAAGGTCACGACCTGGCCGCGGGTGCAGAGCTGCTCGGGCATGAACTTGTCCTTGCCGTTGCCGTCGGTGATCTGAGGATCGGCATTATATGCCCAGAGGACGGCAAGATCGTAGTATACGTCTTCGGGAACGTCGTTGAAGGGAGTTCCCAGCTCGCGAAGCTCATCCTCGGAATATACGGGATAAGCGGGCTTTTCATCAGCGGCATACACCTCAAAGTGTACTGTATGATCGTGACGCTTTTTATCCTGCCATATGCGTATGAGCATCTCGTAATTTCCGGGTTCGGTAAATTTGCCTTTGATACGGGGCATCTCATAACTGTCATAGCTGAATTCGGCGATATCGGCGGCTTCGACATACTCATAGTCCGCATAGGTTATGGGATCGTCCTTTAAGACTACGATATTGGTGTCGACCGTATATTCAAACTCATCGCCGACATAAAGATACAGGTATATGTTCGATGCCGTCGGCTCGGGATCCTTTGGAGGAGCCGGCTTTTCGGCGACTGTTACGGTCAGATCATGCCTGTAGGACTTGCCCGAGGCGGTCTTCATCATGTAGACCAGACGGTAAGTTCCCGGTTCCGTGGGAGTTCCGTACAGGTAGGGTCCCTGAGTCTCGTGGAAGTTCCAGGTCATGCCCGGGGGGAGAGCGCCGTAGACATCGCACTCGACCAGCTTATCAGCGTTGAAGTCGACGCCCATCTCCTCCGCAAGAAGGAACACGCCCTCTTCGCCGAGTAAGGCCTCCCCGGTCTGGGAGCTCTCTATGGGAGTCGGAGCAGGCTCGCTGTCGTCCTCGTTAATGACCAGCACGACCTTGTGGATATAGGTGTTCTTTGAATCTCTGGGGACGCAGTTAAATGTAAGATCGAACCTGCCGGTCTCCTCTGGAGTGCCGTAGATATCGGGGGCCAAATAGGCGTTGTATATCCAGGACAGACCGTTGGGGAGACGCCCGTCGAGAGTGATATCGTCCCATGCCTTGTCTTCGCCTATGAAATCCACATCGGTATAAAGATCGCACTCCTCACCCTTCGTAAGGTAGAAGGTCTCTGAGGTCTTCACCGTCTTGGGCTCGAGCACCCTTATGGAGACCGCCATGATCAGGGTATCGTCGGAACCGTAGATCTTGCCGGTAAAGTAGGCGTTGTAGGTCTTGGCCGGGCCGGTCGGAGTGCCGTAGATCCTGGGATCGGTGCCTTCTTCATAATACCATTCCATTCCGGGAGGAAGCTGTCCCGAGAACTGGATGTTGTCCCAGACGGATTCATATGCTGACCTGTCGACATTGACCCTCATATCGCTGTATTTTTCGCCGACCCAGAATGTGAAGCTCGTATCGCTGCGCACCGTCTTGGGCGGCTCCTTGACCTTTATTGTCAGCTTGTGGCTGTACCTTTTGCTGCTTCCGTTGGACCTGCCGACGAAAAGCACCTGGTATGTGCCCGCAGACCCTGTCGGAGTTCCGTAGACACGGGGATCTTCGGCTTCTCCGTAAGCCCAGTCAAGACCCTTGGGAAGAGTGCCTTCCAGATCCATGTCCAGCCATGCGCCGTTCTGGTCTATATTCACCGAATGCGAGATCTTAACGCCGATGGTGCAGGTCATGGTGCTTTCCGAAGCAATAAAGACCTCTCCGGCGGCGAAGGCCTGGACCGGGAGCACGGAGACCAGCAGCATAACGCTGATCAGCAGGGCAAGCGTTCTTTTCAGTCTCATTTTGCAACCTCTCTTTCTGAAACACAAAAGCGTTTCGATAATACTTGATACTATGCGGACAGGGGCCTTGCCCCGTCAAAAATGACAGTCCTCAGGAAAAATGCTCGGATCGGAGGACATTTTTCGGCAGCCGCCCGGCGGCTCATCTCATTTTATAAGTGACTGTCACATTGGCCGTGATCTCGGTCTCTCCGGGCTGCAGGGCGATGGATGCTTCCTCGAAATAACTTTCCTCCGCAGCCATGGACGGGACGTTGGCGTTCTTGCCGTACCTTGAAGAGGTATCCTGCCAGCCCTCGCTGACGGTAACAGCCTCGGCCAGGGTCCTTCCGGCCGCTTTGGCCAGAGCCTCGCCCTTTATCCTGGCGGTGTCCATGGCCTTCCCGAGCGCGTCGAGATAGGCCTCATCATAGCCGCTGCAGAGGAATCTGACGCTCTCGACCCGGTTGATGCCGGCTTCGACACAGGCAGAGATGATCTTCCCCATCTCATCAATGCCCTGATCCTGGACAGTGATGGTGGTGTTGACCGTGTAGCCGATGATGGTCTCCTTGTTCTGGGACCAGTCGTATCTTGGATACATATTGTAATTTGCGGTGCGTATGCTCTTCTCTTCGACTCCCCGGGCCTTTAAGGTCTCGATGACCTTGTTGACGGACTCGGTGTTCTTCTTCTGAGCCGCCTCGGCTTTCTCGTCTTCGGTGATAACACCGAAGGAGAGTATCGCTTTATCAGGCACGAGAGTGACGGTCCCGGAAGCGGAGACCGTGACCTCTCCTATGAACTCTTCAGGCTGGACGGGAACAGGGACTGGTGCCGGAGACGGTTCCGGAACTGTCTTTTCCGGTTCTGCGGCAGACGCCGTAAATGTAGCGGCGCAGCCGCTTAGCATCACGGAGAGCGCGAGCAGGATGGCCGCTATCATAAAATACTTCTTCATTTTGCCATACCTCCTGATCTTATTTTAAATGAATATGATTACCTTCGCAATAATCTCATTCAAATTCGCAAAATTCAGCATACCGGGCCGACGGCAAAGCCACAGCCGTAAAAAAAGCCGCCCGTACGGACGGCAGCGCAGGGATCCTGCGGCTTTGGCGGGCAGTTACCCGCCTTAACGGCTTATTTGTAGAG
>JAFRWQ010000113.1 GCA_017437925.1 Bacillota bacterium | reverse complement strand
GGGATTTTCAGTCCCCTGCTCTACCTACTGAGCTATCTGGGCGTCTTTATAAAAATGTGGTGGGCCTTCAGGGACTTGAACCCGGGACCTGCCGGTTATGAGCCGGATGCTCTGACCAACTGAGCTAAAGGCCCACATTTGTTTTATTTGGTCGGGGTGCAGGGATTTGAACCCTGGGCCTCCTGCTCCCAAAGCAGGCGCGCTACCAAACTGCGCCACACCCCGAAAGCAAAGCTTCGGGAAGCGTCACAACAGTTGAATATTAGCACGGGGCACCTGCCTTGTCAACAATAATTTGACCAAATAATTGTTATTATTTTTCCCATTTCAAAGCTTTGTTTATATATTATACTAAAGCCGTAAAAGTGTTTTCAAGACAGTTTTTATATATCAAAGGAGGACCATATGAAGCAGCTTCTCACAGAGCTCACCGCCATCCCCGGCGGTTTTGCCCACGAATACCCGGTCATGTGCTATATCAGGGACAGGCTCAAAGGCAAGGTCGACACCATGATGATCGACGGCATAGGCAACCTGATCGTTTCAAAGAAAGGCGCCCTCGAAGGACCCGAAGTGCTGCTCTGCGCCCACGCCGACGAGGTCGGTTTCTGCGTCTCCCGCATAGAGTCCGGCGGTTTTCTGCGCTTTGAGCTGAGGGGCGGACAGGACAGCCGCACCCTTCCCTTCATGCCCGTTGTGATCTCCACAGACAAGGGTCCGGTAAAAGGCGTCATAGGCTACATCTCGGCCCACATGAGGCGCTTTGACGACGGAGAGAAGGTGACCAATTACAAGGATCTTTACATAGACATAGGAGCCGACAGCGCCGAGCAGGCAAAAGAGATGGGCGTAGCCCTGGGCGATCCCATCACCTGGGACGCTCCCCTCACCCGGCTGGGAGCGGACAAGTGGCTGGGCCACGCCTTCGACGACAGGGCCGGCTGCGCGGTCATCATAAAGATGTACGAGACCCTTGATTTTTCAAAGGTCCGCGGCACCGTCTGGTCGGTATTCAGCGTGCGCGAGGAGGGAGGCCTTCTGGGAGCGGGAGTCGCCGCGAGGCACCTGGCAAGGGAGCACGACTTCGACGTGGCCCTCGCCATAGACACCACCCCCGCCAGAGACACGCTGGAGCCCAGGCTCAACGACTACGGGGTCGAGCTGGGCAAGGGTCCCACCGTCAAGATACTGGACAACAGCTACCAGGCGACCCCTTCGGTCGTAAAGAAGCTGCAGAAGGTCGCCGCCGAAAACAATATCCCCTGCCAGGGCGAGATCTACATGGGCATAGGCACCGACGCCGGCGCCATCTACAACTCCGGAATGGGAGTCCCCACCTCGGGCATCTCCATCCCCTCCAGGTACTGCCACTCGGCGAGAGAGGTCGTCCACGAGAGGGACATGGCGCAGAGCGTTGAGCTGCTGAACGCCTTCATACTGAGCCTTAAGGACAAGGACGAATTCAGGTACAAGCTCTAGGTAAAAAGCCTTCAAGGGCCGAAATAAAGGCTTAAATAAGCGAAAGCTCCCGGATATCTCCGGGAACTCTTTTGCGCCTTATATTGCGCATCACGCTTGCCCGAAGGTGCGTTCTCGCGCTCCGGGGGCAATTAAGGGATGTTTCAGGACTCGGCCAAAAGCTTCCCCGCGAAAGCCTTCGCCCCGCTAACAGCCTCTTCAGACCTGAAATCGTCGCGGTCGTCCACGTGGCGCACCGAGAAGAGCCCCGCGTAGGCGAGGCCTGAATGCTCGCAGAGCCTCCTCATGCCGGTCTCAAAGGGCCCGCAGGCGTATTCCCTCTCGTAGCCGTGGGTCGCCAGTATCGCGAGCCTTTTGCCCGCCCAAAGGGACCCCTCTCCCCTGCCGTAGAACTTGTTGAGCCCGTAGTGCCTGTCCAGGACGTTCTTCATGGGGGCTGCGCAGTACCAGGCGTATATGGGCGTCGCCAGCACTATCAGGTCAGCCCATACTATACCGTCGACCACCGTGTACATCTCGTCCTTTATTACGCAGCCGTATTCTCCGCTCACCTGCTGGCAGGCGTAGCAGCCTTTGCAGGGCGCGATTTCCATGCCGGCGAGAGCGAGGTAGCGCAGCTCGGCGCCGAGGGCTTCCATTTCTTCCATGAAAGGCAGGCAGAGCAAGGCGGTGTTGCCGTTCAGCCTGGGGCTTCCCATCAGTATCAGTACTTTCACTTGTTCCTCCCGCTCAGCAGTTTTTCCCCATCCGGTAAGCTTCTTCATAGGCGGGGCTGCCAAAGGCCTCGCCCGGTCCGTTCAGACCGCTGCCATAGATCCTGCCCGCGTTCCTTACATTCTTGTAGATATGGATTATTCCCTCCATGTCTCTCATTGCGCCGTCCAGATCTGCCGAGCCGGCGGAAGCAATAAAATAAAAATCCACGCCCGTCAGCTTTGAATTGATCGCGTACATGCGATCCGCGAAGGTCTTGAGCTGACCGCATACGCAGGACTTGTAGACAGGACTTGCCAGCACTATCACGTCAGCCTCCAGAAGCTTCTTGAGAAGAGGATTCATGTCGTCCTGCTGGACACAGACCCCGTCATGGGTCCTGCACCAGTTGCATGCCATGCAGAAGCCGATTTTATGATCGCTGAATCTTATCTTCTCGGTCTCGTTTCCCGCGTCGCACGCTCCCTTAAGGAAAGCGTCTGCCAGGATCTCCGAATTGCTGTTTTCCCGCGGACTCGTTACGACCGCCACTACCTTTTTCATATTTTCTCCTTTTTCCGCAGTTTGATCCATCGTCTCTTATGAATTTATGATACTGCTTTACCGTTGATTTGTACAGCGCGGAGAAGATATCAACGACTCGCCGGAGACACACCGGAGCCTTTTCGGACCCGCAGCCCTTTGACGTATCGAAGCCCTGTGATATAATAATAAAAATTACAGCGAGGTCTTCATGAGAAAGCTTTTGATCGCAATATCAATCATAATGTGCGCCGTAATGCTCGCGGGCTGCGGCATAACCAGAGCCTACATGAGCGGCGACACCCTGCTGACGGCTTATGACGCCTTCTGGCTGGACGGCAGGCAGATCTGCCTCATGCTCGACAAGAGCAGCACCAGGCAGTACCGCACAGCCGCCGTCGATACCGAAGCGGTGACAGAGATCTGCCGCTTCGATTCCGAGACGGCCGTCTTTAATGAATCTGACGGGCGCTTCTATTACACCGAAAAGCACAGGCTCATGAGCTGCCTGCCGGACGGCTCCGATGAAAGGAAGGAGTGCCGGCTGCGCACCAAAGTGAGATACGACAGGGTGAGGATAGTTTTTGAAGAGGACGGCCTCATCGTGATCAGGACCTCCTACGGCAGCATAGAGGGCATGGGTAAGAACCTGGTCTTCAAGCTCTCCTACCCTTCGGAGTCTTACTCGCTCTATGATACCGCTGGCGGCAGCCTCGGCGCTCTCATCGCCGAGGGCGGCAGCGGCATCGCCCCGGTATTCATGACTGTCGAAGAGGGGTATATATACTACCTGCAGCTGAACGGAGAGACGGGGGAATACGGTCTTTGCCGCCTTAAGACGGACGGCAGCGGCAGAGAGTTTTTGGGCGCGCTCGGGAAAGACAAGAGCATCGAAGGAGCAAGCGGCTGCTTTAAGGACGGGGTCCTCTATATATGCTGCGGAGAGCTCTGGTCCTGGTCCGGGAAAGAAGGCTTAAAGGAAGAAGAGCCTGAGCTTGAAGGCAGCGGAGAGCCTTTAAGGCCCATAGTCCTCAGAAGCTCTGAAGACCGTCTTTACGTGCTCTGCAGGGGTACGGGCGAAGCCTACAACGCCTATGTCTATGCCTGGGATCCTGAGGAAAACACTGCTGCCCGAGCTTCCTCCGAGAACTTCCCCAACGCCCGCGGCTTCTCCTTTAAAGGCGAAAAGCCCAGCGTATGGACCCTGACCCAGACCCTTGACGCTTCATCCATAGATATAAACAACTGATATCAGATGGAATAAAACAATCAGGCGGCGAAATATTCCGCTGCCCTGATGCTGACAGCCGGCTTCATAGTATGGAATATTACCGAGACACAGTCTTTCAAAGACTCATTTGAATCCCTCTCCGGCCCCTCTAATACAGCGTCAGAAGGCTCAGGCTCACCGCCCCGAAGTACATCCACTTGCGGAAGGCGGGTCTCCCCGTGAGTATAGACCATGCCCAGAGCAGGCAGCCGCATAGCAGAACGCAGACCAGCCAGCTGCTCTGAAGGCGCAGAGGCGTGAAACCGTAGACGCTGATGTAAAGGCCCAGCTTTGAGAGGGCTATGACGGCGAAGATCACGCTCTCGGCCAGGACCACCAGGCAGAGCACCCTGAGCAGGCGGCTCCCCTCCTCTTCAGCCTTCGCCATGCGGGTGACGAGCCAGAGCAGAGCGAAGTTCACCAGCATCACGCGGCAGAGCTCGAAGAAGCCCTCGCGGGCGTATTCGGAGTAGACGAAGCCCTCGGGAAGGCGGCCCGAAAAGCCTCCGAAGAGGTAGGACGCCTGGAGCACGAAGAAGGCGGCGTAGACCAGGGTAAAGGTGCCTACGGCGAAGATCCAGAGCTTCGCGGGCACGCCGCGAAGGGATGCGAGGCCCTTGTATATCAGGTCTTTCTGGTCTTCAAGGTCCCCGGCCTTTTTTCTGGCGCAGCCGGCTGCCAGGCCGTAGAGCCAGGCGCCCACCGGTATGCTGAGCATAAGCCTTACCACGAGCAGGCCGTCGACGTCGATATGAATTATGTCTTTAAGGTCGCCCAGAAGCCTTCCGAAATTGCTGTCGGCGGAGCCCAGCAGCGAGACCGAGGTAGCAAGAAGCGCGGCGCAGGCCGCGACAGCCGCGGCGGATCTCAGCGAAAAGCCGCGTTTTTTCGTGCCTTCCCCTCTGCTGAACAGCGCCTTAAGCCCGAATACCCAGGTCCTTATTCTCAGAATGATGTTCCCGAAGGGGATCGCCAGGAAACCGTTGAAGGCGTCGGCGGGAAGAAGACGGCCGCTCCTGCCCTCGATGAGAGCCCCGCTCTGCGAGAGCATCCACCATACCGCGAATATGTGGATGAAGAGCAGCACCTGGCCCTTGTCCCAGACCCCTTCAAGCCAGTCGCTGTTCCAGATATAGACCTCTCCGGTAACGGAGTCGGCGATCTCCGACGGGTTCACGGCGAAGTGGATGTAAAATCCGGCGAGGCAGCATAAGAAGCAGCCCAGCCAGACGAAGTTTTCGGGCGAAGCCGGCCTTTTGCGGGCCCTCTCCCCTTCAGGCCCCCGGCCTGCAGGCGTTCCGTACCTGCCGAGGACAAAGCCCGCCGATACTATGAACGCCGCGACAGCTGCGAGGCAGATGCGGCCCTGCCATAAATATCCCGGACTGCTGATCTCTGAATCGCCGGTTAAAAAGAGCACGTAGCAGTAAGCGGCTATGTAACTGAGAAGGCAGAATATTATCTCTGCCTGATTCGCCGAGAAGGGCTCCTTCTCCGCCGCCCTCAGCTCCCCGTAGGGAGATCCCCCGTAATTGTCATTCATTTTTCTCTCCTTTTCCGCAGACCCCTTCTGCAAGGCTTAAGATAATGCATGATGAATCGAATGTCAAGATGAATTTATCGTTTTTCGATATATTTTTCTTGACAATCGGGCTGCGCCGGTCTATTCTGATGCTAGGATATTTTGCGATCATGCCGGGTGTTTCAAGATCCGGCGCCGGAGGAAAGATGAATTGGAACAAAGACAGAAGCGTTATGCTCACGAGGATATGCGTGGCGGTCTTCGCCGCTGCCCTGCTTGCGGCAGACATTTTCGGAGCCCGCGCCATAAGCTGGTGGATAGGCTTTCGGCAGATGGAATCCCAACCCGCCTTCACCCGCTTCGCTCTAAGCCTTTACTCGCTGAGCGTGCCGGCCTGGATCTGCCTGTGGTCTTTATGGAAGCTGCTGTCCAACATCAGCGCAGGGCAGGTCTTCACCGAGCAGAACATCAGCCTTTTAAGGACGGTCAGCTGGGTCGTCGCCGCGGCAGCCGCCATTTGCTTTGCCAGCGGCTTTTATTACCCGCCCTTCTTCTTCGGTTTCGCCGCCGCAGCCTTCATGGTACTCATAGTGCGGGTCGTCAAGAACTGCTTCAGGGAGGCTCTGGACATGAGATCAGAGCTCGACCTTACAATATGAGGTGGCGCCATGAGGATAGTCGTAAACATTGACGTGATGATGGCGAAGCGCAAGATATCGGCGGGAGAACTGGCTGAACGCATAGGCATAACCCCCGCCAACCTTTCGGTACTCAAAAACAGCAAGGCGAAGGCCATACGCTTTTCCACCCTCATGGCCCTCTGCCGCGAGCTTCAGTGCCAGCCGGGAGACCTTCTCGAATACCGCGATGATTAAGCCTTTCAGGCCTTACTGCACATATTTCTCCCCCAAAAGGGGCATTTGGTCCGGGTTTTTGTTAACTTTTTCCCTTTTATGGTTTACTATGCTCATTTTTGATGTATAATAAATGTTCAAAAACAGGGAAAGGAGTTTCATCATGCATACCAACATCGCGCAGATACTGGAAAACTCCGTCCCTTCCACCGCCATCATAGCCTCGGTAGCCATGATGCTCACCGCGGGCTTCTTCATGACCCGCCTTACCAAGCCGGCGAAGCTTCCCAACGTCACCGCCTACATACTGGCGGGCATCCTTCTGGGACCCAACTGCTTCAAAATGGTCCCCCGCCAGATCATAGACGGCATGGGCTTTCTCGCCGACATCGCCCTGGCCTTCATAGCCTTCGG
>JAFRWQ010000112.1 GCA_017437925.1 Bacillota bacterium | reverse complement strand
GTGATTCAAAGCCGGCCACGTCGTCTTCGTGGGCGGCAAGTATGTCTTCGGGGTTCGCGTTCAGCTGTTCATTCAGCAGTTCTTCGGCGCTGATGATCTTTTCTTCTTCGTTCATTATCAGCACCTCCTACTGCTTGCGGGAGACAAAGCGAATGCGCGGATCTATCAGCGCGTAGCTTATGTCGACCAGTATATTGATGAAAAGATAAACGGTGCACAGAAGCAGCGTTATGCCCTGTATCATGGGATAATCGCGCTTCGAAATGGAGTTCACCGCCAGACGCCCTACTCCGGGCCAGGAGAAGATCTGCTCGGTCACGACGGCTCCGCCCAGAAGGCCTCCGATCTCGCCGCCGACTATGGTGATGACGGGGATCATGGCGTTCTTGAAGGCGTGGCCCCAGATGACGAACTTCTCCTTAAGGCCCTTGCTGCGGGCGTATCTTACGTAGTCCTGTCCGAGTACGTCAAGCATACTGGATCTTATCATACGGGTCTGGGTGGCTGCCATGCCCAGGGCAAGGGAGCTTGCCGGGAGTATGATCGCCCTTAAGAATTTCCAGAAGCCGTCGTCCCTTATGGTCGCGTAAGCGATGGAGGGGAGCCAGCCCAGCTTGAACGAGAAGAATATGATGAGTACAAGTCCGAACCAAAACTTGGGCATGGCGACTCCCACCGTCGCTATGACGGTGGCAAGCGAATCCCAGAAGCTGTTGTGCCTCAAGGCCGCCAGCATCCCGAGCGGCAGCGATATCACCAAAGCGATGATCATGGATACGACTGTCAGCTTAAGAGTCGCCGGCATACGGGCCATGACCTCCTGGAATACGTCCTGACCGGTCTGGTAAGACTTGCCGAGATTGCCTCTCATGGCGTTGAAAATGAAGCTGAAATAGCGTTCGAGGAAGGGTCTGTCGAGGCCCCACTCGTGCTCTATGGCAGCTCTGGTCTCATCCGTGATCCTTAAATTTTCGGTGCTCAGTATCAGGTCTATGGGATCGCCCGGCGTGATATAGAGCAGTGAAAATATGAGGAATGAGATTATCAGCAGGGTCGGTATCGCCTGCAGCAACCTCTTAACGATATATGCCCACATAAAAAAGCCTCCTCCGAATGCAGGTCAAATAAACGAAAAACGCCCTGTGAGGCGGGGCTCGCTCAGTCCGCGGAAAGCGCTTCACGCGGGACCTGCATGATTAAAAAGATCATGCGCGTCGCATGTTTCAGTGTACAGGCCCGGCCGCCAGGATGGCGGACGGCCGGGCCAGATAGTTGCGTTAGCTTAAAGCTTGCTGTTATTACTTCTTGGACATATCGACATCGACGTTGCGGAGTCTGGATACCAGATCGAACTCGATGTTGGTGCAGCCGTTGATGAAGAAGTCCTTAACAACTTCCTTGTTGTAAGCCTGGAAGCTGTAGGCGTGATACATGGGCAGGAATACGGTGTCATAGAGCCACTTCTCCTGAGCCTGCATGATCAGCTCTTCTCTGGCGGCGTCATCGGTGGTCTTCCAGGCCTGCTCAAGCAGAGCGTCGACCTCGGGGTTGGAGTAACCGGGGTTGGGGCTGAAGGAGCCGGTGTTGTCGGTGTGCATGACCTTCATGGGTCCGTCGACTCCGGAGTATCCGCCTACGATGTACATGTCGCAGTTACCGGCGGACAGGTCGGAGAGGTGGGTTCCCCACTCGACCGACTTGGCCTGGCAATCAAAGCCGTTGTCGTTGAGCATGGTCTGGATAATGACTGAGCAGTTGAGACGGATGGGATCGTTGGTTCCGACCTGCAGGTTGAAGCTGAAGGTCTTGCCGTCCTTCTCCCAGATGCCGTTGGAGTTCTTCTTCCAGCCGGCCTCCTGCATCAGCTTGTCGCCTTCCGCGGGATTGTACTCGGGAGTTACCTTCTTCATTCTCTCCTGATCGCCGCCGGCATTTTCGGGCGGGATCTGGCCGTAAGCTCTTACAGCCTGGAGAACGCCGGTTCCGTCATCGGGATATACGGCGGCTACGAGAGCGTCCATATCGATGTAGGAAGCGATGGCGCGGCGGACTCTGACGTCCTTGAAGAGTTCGTGGGTGACGTTCATACCGGCCCAGCGGCAGGTGGAGCTTCCGCTGTAGATCTCGATGAAGTCATGGCCCTGGATGGTGGGCATCTCGTTGTAAGCGAAGTAGCAGACAAAGTCGACTTCCTTGTTGGCAAGAGCCATGGCCGCTACGGAGGTCTCGGTCACGAACTTGTAGATGACCTTGTCGACGTTGGGCTTGATGAAGTAGTCTTCGTTGGCTACGAGTACGACCTGGGTATCAACAATGTTGCTGTCCCACTTGTACGGACCGGAGCCGACGGGCTTGGTGGCGAAGTCCCACTTCTGATCGATGCCCTTCTTGGGCATGATGCAGATAGCAGCCATCTTGTAGAGGAGCAGAACGTCGATGTCCTTGGTGACGATCTTTATGGTCTTGTCATCAACGACTTCGATGCTCGCGATGGTGGAAGCCAGGTCGTCAAGTCTGGTGCAGGCGTTGTCGGGGTTCATGACATATTCCATGGTAGCCTTGACGTCTTCTGCGGTTACCTGTACCAGGTCCTTGCCGAACAGATCGTTGCCTCTCTGCCAGGTGAGGTTCTTCTCCAGGTGGAAGGTCCAGGTCACGCCGTCGTCGGCGCACTCCCAGCTCTCAGCGGCACCGGGATAGTAGTTGCCTCTGTAGTCGGTCTGTACCAGGCGGTTGTATATCTGGAAGAAGATATAATAGTCGCCGTCGGTGGTGGACTTCCAGGGCTCAGTGGTAGTCATGTTCATGTTGGAGGCTACGGTCAGGACCTTTTCTTCCTTCTTGGTGTTGGAAGAAGTTCCGCCGCAGGCGGTGAGCAGTGTGCTGAGCACCATCACCATGACCAGCATGATAGCTATACTGCGTTTCTTCATTTTTCTCTCCTTTCGAATCTTGCCCGGGCCGGATTCAAAAAATACAAAACCCGGGGGCTTTACTGAAGTAAAGCAAGTTTATGTATATATTAGCCACGCGCCTGATAAATGTCAAGGAAATAATGTATTTACCCTGTTCTAAAAAGCGAAGCCTATATTGTGTGTTTTGCACAATTTTTGCCCAAAACAAGTGTCTTGTTAACATGAATGCGACCATTCGCCTCTCATTAATAGCAAACTGTTGTTTGCCGGCCATAAATTACCTGCGCCATAAAAAACATAAAAAAGCCGGCATTTTACGCTGCCGGCTTTAATATCTGAGGCATTTTCCCTTATTCCGCCGTATTTATATCGACGTTGCGGAGCCTTGAGGTGAGCGCGAAGCTTAAGGAATTGGCGCCGTTTACGTAGAAATCGCTTATCTTCTTTCCGTTGTACGCCTGGAAGTTATAAGCGAAGTACATGGGAACGTACACGCAGTCCGCAATCCAGCGCTCCTGGGCCTGCATTATGAGCTCCTCCCTCGCCGCGTCGTCGGTGACGGTCCAGGCCTTTTCGAGCAGAGCGTCGATATCCGGGTCGGAATAGCCGGGGTTGGGGCTGAATATGCCCGTACTGTCGGTGTGCATGACCTTCATCGGCCCGTCTATCCCCGAGAAGCCCCCGTCTATGAACATATCGCAGCGGCCCGCGTCCATATCGTCGATGTGGGTGCCCCACTCCACCGCCGTGGTCACGCAGTCGAAGCCGCAGGAGTTGAGCATGGTCGCGATCAGCACAGAGCAGTTGAGGCGGACCGGATCGTTGGTACCCACCTGAAGCTCAAAGGAAAGGGTCTTGCCGTCCTTTTCCCATATGCCCGAGGAGTTCTTCTTCCAGCCGGCCTCGGTCATGTACCTGTCGCCGTTCTCCACGCTGTACGGCAGGGTCGCGGCCTTTGCCCTTTCCTGGTCCCCTCCGGGGTTTTCGGGAGGTATCTGGCCGTAGGCCCTCACGGCCTGAACCACCCCGGTTCCGTCGTCGGGATAGGCGGCGGCAAGCAGGGCTTCAAGGTCTATGTACGAAGTGACGGCCTTTCTTACTCTGACGTCGTCAAAGGGCGCCCTGGTCACGTTCATGCCCATCCAGCGGCAGGAGGAGTTGCCCCCGTATACATCTATGAAATCGCAGTCCTTGATCGTCGGCATCTCGCTGTAGGCGAAGGTGGTTACAAGATCTACTTCTTTATTTGAGAGGGCCATGGCCGCGACTGAGCTTTCGGTGACGAAGCGGTATATGACTTTGTCGATGTTGGGTTTTATGAAGTAGTCTTCATTGGCGGTGAGGACCACCTGGGTGTCGATTATGTTGCTGTCCCACTTGAAGGGGCCTGAGCCCACCGGGGCCGATTCCAGATCGAAGCCCTTCTCCCCCGCTCTTTCGGGCATAATGCATATGGCGGCCAGCTTGTAGAGCAGAAGCACGTCTATGTCCCCGGTGACGACCCTGATGGTGTGATCGTCGACGACCTCTATGCTGTCTATGACCGAACGCAGATCCTCAAGCCTTGAGCAGGCGTTGGCGGGATCCATGATGTATTCCATGGTGTATTTGACGTCTTGAGCGGTCACGGGGACCAGCTCGTCCTTAAAGAGTTCGTTGCCTCTCTGCCATTTGAAATCCTCGGAAAGATGGAAGGTCCAGGTCTTGCCGTCTTCGGCGCATTCCCAGCTCTCGGCCAGGTCGGGATAATACTTGCCCCTGCCGTCCGATTCCACCAGGCGGCTGTAGATCTGATAAAAGATGTAGAAATCCCCGCTGGAGGTGGATTTCCAGGGCTCCATGGTGGTCAGGTTCATGTTTGAGGCTACCGTCAGCACCTTTTCGGGCTGAGCCTCCTGCTTTCCGCCGGCCGGAGAATTCCTGCAGCCCGCGAGGGATGCAAGAGCCAGTATCGATACCAGGATAAGGGCGATAAAACGTTTGAACATAATTTTGGGACCTTCCTTCCGTTTACGATTTCCTGTCATTTTGCTTTATTACTTTACTGCTACGCTAAGCTAAAGTAATAAAGCGTCGTTGCGCCTATTATGCTTCCGGCCGGATGAAAAGTCAACACCTTTTAACTATTGTATGATCTTTCTACATATGTTTCGCTTTGGGGTATTCTGTTTTAAGACAATAAAAAAAACTCCCTCCTTTCGGGAGGGAGCAATACTGTTTTTTTACGCTACTGATCGCTTTCCACCAGATGGCAGGCGCAGAAGTGGCCCGGTGCGATCTCCTTGAGCTGGGGCTCCTCCTGGGAGCAGCGCTCGGTGGCGTAGGGGCAGCGCACGTGGAAGCGGCAGCCGCTGGGCACGTTGGCCGCGCTGGGGACCTCGCCCTGAAGGACTATCCTCTCCTTCTGCTTCATGCCCGAGATGATGGGTATGGCGGAGAGCAGAGCCTTGGTGTAGGGATGGGTCGGATAGTCGAAGAGCTCTTCGGTCTTTGCCAGCTCCATTATCTTACCCAGATACATGACCGCGACCCTGTCCGAGATGTGCTCCACAACGTTCAGCGCATGGGAGATGAACAGGTAGGTCATGTTGCCGTGCTCTTCCTTCAGATCCATCAGAAGGTTGATTATCTGGGACTGGATGGACACGTCCAGGGCCGATACGGCCTCGTCGCAGACCAGGAATTCGGGCTGTAAGGCTATGGCCTTCGCTATGGCGATGCGCTGGCGCTGGCCTCCCGAAAATTCGTGGGGATAGCGCTCGGCGTAGACCGCGTTGAGGCCGACCTCGTTGAGCAGGTGCTTGACCTCCTCGTAGGCCTCGGCCTGGGTCATTCCCATCTGGACCATCAAAATCTCGCTGATGAGGCGCTTGACGGTCTTTCTGGGGTTGAGGGACGAATAAGGATCCTGGAATACTATCTGGAACTTCTTCCTCAGCTGTCTCAGATCTTCGCCTTCCAGCTTGAGCAGGTCGGTCTCATCGTTGTATATGATCCTGCCGTTGGTGGGCTCGTTGAGCCTGACTATGGCGCGGCCTATGGTGGTCTTGCCGCAGCCGGACTCGCCTACAAGGCCCAGGGTCTCGCCGGGAGCGATCTGAAGATCCACTCCGTCGACGGCTCTGACGTGGCCGACCGTGCGCCTCATCAGGCCCTTTTTAATGGGGAAATAGACCTTCAGGTCTTCTATTCTCAGGATGGGCACCTGGTTATTGATCTCTGGCATTTATTCCACCGCCTTTCCCTGAGTGCGAAGGTGACAGCTTACCCTGCGGTTTCCTATGACGGTCTCTTCGGGCTCCACGTCCTTGCACATGTCAAGGGCGTACGGGCAGCGCGGCGCGAACCTGCAGCCCTTGGGGAAGTTGAGAGGATTGGGTACCGTGCCCTTGATGGACTCGAGACGCCCTCCCCTCGTTACCTTTATGCCCGGGATGGACATGATCAGAAGCTTGGTGTAGGGATGCCAGGGATCTCTGAAGATGTCCTCAAGCATGCCCTCTTCTACGATCTTGCCCGCGTACATGACCGCGACACGGCTCGCTATCTGGGAGACCACGCCGAAGTCGTGGGTGATCAGAAGGATGGACATGTTGGAATCCTTCTGGAGCTGCTTGAGAAGGTCGATTATCTGGGCCTGTATGGTAACGTCAAGAGCCGTCGTCGGCTCGTCAGCTATTACCATCTGGGGGTTCGAGGCCAGAGATATCGCTATCATGGCCCTCTGCCTTAATCCGCCCGACAGCTGGTGGGGATACACTTTGAGGCGCTCATCCGGATTGGGGATGCCCACCTTCTTCATGATCTCCACCGATTTCTCGTGGATCTGCTCCTTGGTCAGGTTGGGTTCGTGGAGCTTGAAGACTTCGCCCAGCTGCTTTTCGATCTTGTAGACCGGGTTCAGAGAAGTCATGGGCTCCTGGAAGATCATCGAGATCTTCTTTCCCCTGATCTGGCGGGCTTCCTCCTTGGTCAGCTCCTTGATCTCCTGGCCGTCCACCATCATGTAGTCGTACTTAAGGTCGGCGGTGTCGGCGAGGAGCCTGATGAGGGAAAGCGAGGTCACGGTCTTGCCGCAGCCCGATTCTCCCACCAGAGCCAGGGTCTCTCCCCTGTTGATGTGGAAGGATACTCCGTCCACGCTCTTTACTACGCCCTCGGGAGTGTTGAAATAGGTGCGCAGATTTTTGACTTCAAGATACTTTTCATTATCCATCGCTCGCACCTACTTTCTCATCTTCGGGTCAAAGGCGTCGCGCAGGCCGTCGCCTATCCAGTTCATGGAAAGGACGGTCAGGGAGATCGCGATGCCGGGGATAGTTGTCAGATGGGGAGCCAGCTGCAGGTAGTTTCTGCCCTGCGAGAGCATTACGCCCCAGTCGGGAGCAGCGGCGTCGGCGCCCAGTCCCAGGTAGGAAAGGCTCGCTGCGGAGAGGATGGCGCCTCCCACCGACAGGGTCGCCTGAATGATCAGGGGTCCCAGGCAGTTGGGAAGGATGTGGTTGAACATTATCCTCGCCTTCTTAAAGCCCGCTACCGATGCGGACTCGATGTACTCCAGCTGTTTGATCTGGAGCACCTGTCCTCTGGTAAGCCTTGTGAATCTCGGCCAGCTTACTATGGCCAGAGCCAGAATTACGTTCTTCTGGCTGGGTCCCAGGACCGCCATTATCGCTATGGCTATGATCAGGAACGGGAAGGACAGCATGATGTCGGTAAAGCGCATCAGCAGAGCCTCGACAGTCCCGCCGAAGTAGCCGGCCACAAGTCCTATGGCTATGCCCACGGCTGCGGATATGAGGGTGACCGCAATGCCCGTTATCAGAGAGTTCCTGCCTCCGTAGAGGAGACGGGTCCAGATGTCGCGTCCCAGGTCGTCGGTCCCGAGTATGTGTCCGCCCTGCCCCGGTTTGAACAGGAGCTCGGCGAAGTTCATTTCGGTGATGGGGTCGTGGCTGGTGAAGAGAGGAGCTCCTATGCAGAGGACCACTATGATTATCATCATGCAGAGTCCAAGCACGGCGATCCTGTTCTTGGTAAAGAGCCTTACCACATCCTGCCAGTAATTGGTCACGGGAAGAGCCTCAAGCCCGATCTCGTCCATCACACGATTATTTTCATTGACTTTATTATTGTCACTCATCTAATCGTCCTCCTTACTTATCAAGCCTGATGCGGGGATCTACCCATGCGTATATGATGTCTATCAGCAGATTAACGATCATGTAGCTTATGCACATTATCAGGGTTATGCCCTGGATGGTGGGATAATCTCTCTTGGAGATCGAGTTTACAGCCAGACGGCCGATGCCGGGCCACGAGAATATGGACTCGGTGACGACGGCTCCGCCCATGAGGCTTCCCACCTCTCCGCCGACGACGGTGATTACGGGTATGAGAGCGTTTTTAAGGGCATGGCCGTAGATGACCGCCCTTTCCTTAAGGCCCTTGCTGCGCGCGTAGCGGACGTAGTCCTGGTTGAGCACGTCCAGCATGCTGGACCTTATCATACGGGTCTGGGTCGCTGCCATTCCCAGGGCCAGGGATGAAGCCGGCATGATGACGGCCTTGAAGAAAGGCCAGAAGCCCTGGCTCATGTCGTTGACCGTCGCCGTCGCGGGAAGCCAGTGGAGCTTCAGGGACAGGGTTATGATCAGAACGAGTCCGAACCAGAATTTGGGCAGCGATACGCCCACCGTTGCCAGAGCGGTGGCGAGGGAGTCTATGACGCTGTTGTGTTTAAGAGCGGCTGTAATACCCAAAGGAAGGGATATCAGCAGGGCGAGGAGCATGGCTGAACCGGCAAGTCTTAAGGTCGCCGGATATCTTTCCATGATGCTGGCAAACACGGGCTTGCTCGTCACGTACGAGGTGCCCAGATCGCCCTGCGCCGCATTGATCACGAAGTTGAAATACCGCACCAAAAAGGGCTTGTCCAGTCCCCATTCCCTTTCAACTATGGCCCTCTGCTCGGGGCTTATCTGTTCGTCCTCGGTTCCCATGATAAGCTCGATGGGATCGCCGGGCGTCAGATAGAGCAGGGAGAAGATCAGGAAGGATATTACAAGCAGCGTGGGTATGGCCTGCAGTATTCTCCTAATATGTATGTCCACATACGGAATCTCCTTTGCAAGAGACCCCCGCGTTGGGGGGGGGGTCCGCAAATTCTTCAGGATGGCCCGGCGCTAAGGCCGGGCATCAGCCAAAGGTTTTGTATCAGCTTATGGGATCTTCCTATTCTACGCCGACGTTTCTGGTGGCGGTGCAGAGAGGACGATAGACGGAGGCGTGGGCAAAGTCGGTGACTCTGGTGTTGACGCCCATCTGAGCGTACTCGAAGTATCCGCCGAGGTGAGCCGCGTCACCTGCGAAGATGGCGGCGCACTTCCTAAGTATGGCGGAACGGGCTTCGATATCTGTGGTCTTCCATGCCTGGTTCAGCATCTCGTCGATCTCGGGGTTGGAGTATCCGCAGTTGGGGGAGTGGGTGGTGGCGTTGGTCTTCATCATTCTGAGACCGCCGTCAAGGCTGGAGTATCCGCCGAGGATGTACATCTCGACGTTGCCTTCCTTGATGTCGGTGGTGTGGGT
>JAFRWQ010000111.1 GCA_017437925.1 Bacillota bacterium | reverse complement strand
TTCCACCGCATTGTTTGGGAAGAACTTCCGGAACTCGGAACAGAGCTGGGCCGCAAGGATCTTGTTCGGGGCGATCACCAGGGTCGGCCGCTGTACCTGCGCGATAACATTGGCCATGGTGAAGGTCTTGCCTGATCCGGTCACGCCAAGAAGAGTCTGGTGCTTCTTGCCGGACTTTATTCCGGCCACCAGCCTTCTCACGGCCTCGGGCTGATCCCCCATCATCTTAAAATCGGAGACCAGCTTAAAGGGTCTTTCTATTCTGTAATCGGTATCAAGCCTGGTCTCGCTCATGCTGCTCGTTGATGACCTCGTAAAGCTCGGAAGCCTGATCCTTGAGGACGTGCTCGGGTGTAGAGACGACCCTGACCTTAAGCTTCGAATTCCCGAAGACTATCATGACCTCGTCGCCGGGCTTTACCTGGGCCGAGGGCTTGACCGCCTTATCGTTGATGTATATCCTGGTCTGTTCGCAGGCGTCGTGGGCGACCGTCCTGCGCTTTATGAGCCTTGAGACCTTAAGATACTTGTCTATCCTCATGTTTTCCGCCTTTTCCGGCCGCCTTTTACGGCCGCGGTGGGATAAAAAACGGGGCAACCGAAGCTGCCCCGCCGAATAGATGCTCTGATGGATTACTTGTTGATGGCATCCTTTAAAGCCTTGCCAGCCTTGAAAACAGGGGCCTTGCTTGCGGGGATAGCGACAACTTCGCCCGGCTTCTGGGGATTGCGGCCGGTCCTGGCCTTCCTGGGCCTGACTTCGAAGGTCCCGAATCCGATCATCTGTACCGTGCCGCCGGCTGCCAGCTCTTCCTCGATGGCTTCAACGAGGGCCTTGACGGTGGCTTCGGTATCTTTCTTGGTGAGTCCGGTGTTTTCAGCAACTTTTGCTACCAGTTCAGCTTTGTTCATTTTCTCCTCCTGCTGCCTTTCGGCATTGTTATAAAGTATTTTCTTTTGCCTTATCCCACAGCTTGTCCATCTCGGCCAGGCTCATGTCCTCGAGCCTCTTTCCGGCCGCTGCCGCCGCTTCCTCTATGTAGGTGAAGCGATCCATGAATTTGCGGGACGCGGCGTTTAAAGCATCTTCAGGGTCTATGTCGAGGAAGCGGGAAACATTGACGACGGCGAAGAGCAGATCGCCCAGCTCCTCCGCAAGCCTCTCCTTGCCCTGCTGACCGGAAAAGGCCTCTTTAAGCTCGGAGATCTCTTCATCGGTCTTGTCGAAAGCACCGCTGACGTCATCCCAGTCGAAGCCGACCTTGGCGGCTTTCTTCTGTATCTTCTCGGCTCTGAGGAGGGCCGGAAGATGCCTCGGGATCTCTGCCATCGCCTGATTTACTGGCCTCGATGACTTTTCAACACTCTTGATATTTTCCCATAAATCCAGCACATTGTCAACCGACATGGAGCCGTTTTCGCCGTGATTTTCAAGCTTTTCGGCGAAAACGTGGGGGTGCCGCCGAAGCATTTTCTCCGACTCGTCTTCGGCCACTTCCCTGAGGGTGAACAGGCCTTCCTCGCCCGCTATCTCGGCGTGCATGACCACCTGAAGGAGCACGTCTCCCAGTTCCTCGCGGAGGTTTTCGGCGTTCCCGTTCTCTATGGCTTCGACCACCTCGTAGGCTTCTTCTATCATGCCTCTTATGAGGCTCTCGTGGGTCTGGGCCCTGTCCCAGGGACAGCCCTCCGGGCTTCTTAAGACCTTTACTATGGCGCAGAGGCGGGCCAGGGCTTCGTCCCGGGTCTCCGCTTTCTTGAAGAGCTCTTCGTACATCTATCTTACCAGTCTGACCTTTCTGAGGAGCCTTAAGAGGGTCTTCCCCTTGGGAAGTCCTTCGATCTCCTCCGCGCTTATGGCCTTGAGGGCGAATATCATGAGGACGTAGACTATCACGCCGCAGCCTATGGAAACAAGTGTGGAAAGTGCGTTGCCCAGCTTAAGGGATACCAGGCTGTAGACTCCGTATACCGCGGCTCCCATGATGAGCGAAGACGCCAGGGGCTTTGCAAAGCTAAGTATTGGGTCGACCTTCGTTCCGGTGTACTTCATGACTCCGATGAAGTCGAGTATGGCGGCGACCGCGTAGGCCGTCAGGGTGCCGCAGGCCGCTCCTCTCACGTTGAGGGCGGGTATGCCGGTCAGGGTAAAGGTCACCATGACCTTGCAGACGGCCCCTATGGCCAGGTTCCTCACAGGTATCATCTGCTTTCCAACTCCCTGGAGTATGCCGGTCAGGGTGTGGACCAGGCCCAGGAAAATAACGCTGATGGCGAGTATGGCAAGGCAGGGCGCCGCGTTGATGGCGCTCTCCCTCTGGCCGGGATAAAGCAGCATGAGTATGGGCTTTGAGAGTACGCTCATGCCTATGGCGCAGGGCATGGCGATGATCACCGCGTAGCGTATTCCCAGCCTTATGCTGTCCTGCATGAAGGCGCTCTCCTTCCTCTTGAAGGCGGAAGCCACCAGGGGGACCATGCTTATACACACCGCCTGGGTCAGCACCTGGGGGAAGTTGATCAGAGGCTGGGCGAAGCCGGTCAGCTCGCCGTAGAGGGAGTTGGCTATCTCCCTGCTGTAGCCTATGGAGATGAGCCTCTTTTCCACCACCATCATGTCTATGGCGTTCATGACGGGAAGGACGGCGGAACCTATGGTGATGGGTACCGCTATTACCAGTATCTCCTTGAGGATCTGCCCGTAGCTCTGGCCGCCCTCAAGGGTCTGGCCCTCGAACTCGGAGCGTATCTTCTTCCTGCTCATCAGGTAGACCCAGCCTATGCCCAGGAACCCGAAGAGCCCGCCGGCTGTGGCTCCGAAGCTGGCTCCTGCGGCGGCGTATTCGATGCCCTTGGGAAGCAGTATCACCGCAAGGCCCAGGCCGATCGCGACCCTGAAGACCTGCTCTATGACCTGGGAGGTCGCCGTAGGCCTCATGTTCTGCCTGCCCTGGAAGAAGCCTCTGAAGGCGGACATCAAAGGACAGAGGAGCAGGGCCGGGGCTATGGCCCTCATGCAGTAGAAGGCCTCGGGAGTCTCCATGTAGTTATAGGTGATCCACTTCGCTCCGAAGAAGAGGAGGGAGGAATTGATGAGGCCGGTGGTGAGCAGCAGTATGAAGCTGGCTTTAAACACTTTAAAGGCTTCATAGGGCTTGTCCAGGGCGTTCCTCTCCGCCACCATGCGGGCTATGGCCGTGGGGATACCGGCTATGGCCAGGGTCAGGAAGAGGTTGTATATGGGGTAGGCCTTCTGGTAGTAGCCCATGCCGGCCGCCCCTATTATATTGCCCAGGGGGATCCTGAAGGCGGCGCCCAGTATCTTTATGATGAGGCCCGCCAGGCCCAGGATCACGGTCCCGCCTATAAACGACTTGTTCTTGCTTTCCTTTTGTTCCATTTGAAGATGCCGCTCTTATGGGATGATTCCTTCAAGCTATGATATACCCGCGGGCTCTTCTTTTCAAGTGAAGAGGGGTCAGGACGCCTTTGCCTTCTTCACCATGAGTTCCAAAAGCTCCAGTGCCTGGGAGGCCGCCGGGCTTCCCTTTTCGATGAAGAGAGAGAGCCTGGGGGCTGCCCCGCCGTATACCGTGAGCCTCGGCCCGAAGCGGTCGAGAAGCTGCAGGAAGAGCTGGGGAGTAAAGGCATTCCTTTCTTCGAAGACGAAGACCAGCCTGTCCTTTTGCTGGACGACCGCAGAAATCCCCAGGCCCGAGCCCAGATTGTGTATCATGGCGACGTCCAGCAGGTTCTCCGCCTCTTTCGGCAGGTCGCCGAAGCGGTCCAAAAGCTCGTCGGTGACCTCCAGCCTGTCCTCCCTCGTCGCGACGGCGGATATCCTCTTGTACATGGAGAGCCTGGTGAGCTCGTCGGAGACGTAGGTCTCGGGAAGGAAGGCGGAGACTGTCAGCTTGACCTCGGTGTCGGCGGAGATCGGGGCCTCCTCGGGGGAAGCGCCCTTGAGCTCCCTCACCGCCTCTTCCACCAGCTTGCAGTAGAGCTCGTAGCCTATGGACAGCATGTGGCCCGACTGCTCGACGCCCAGGATGTTGCCCGCTCCGCGCAGCTCCAGATCCCTCATGGCGACCCGAAAGCCCGCTCCGAACTCGGTGAACTCCCTGATGGCGCGAAGCCTTTTTTCCGCGATCTCGGAGAGGACCTTGTCCTTTTTGTACATGAGATAGGCGTAGGCCATGCGGTTGGACCGCCCCACCCTGCCTCTCAACTGGTAGAGCTGGGAGAGGCCGAAGCGGTCGGCGTCCAGTATTATCATGGTGTTGACGTTGGGTATGTCGAGGCCGGATTCTATGATGGTGGTAGCGACCAGGACCTGGGTCTCGCCGGAGATGAACTGCATCATCACGTCCTCCAGCTGCCTCTCGCTCATCTGGCCGTGGCCCACCGAGATCCTCGCCTCGGGCACCAGCTCCTGTATGCGTCTCGCCGCAGCCTGTATGCCCCTCCCCCTGTTGTAGACTATGTAGACCTGGCCGTCCCTGCCCAGCTCCCTTCTGACGGCGTCGGCCAGGGTGTCGTCGTCCTGTTCCATAACGTAGGTCTGGACCGGATAGCGGTCTTCGGGAGGCTGCTCTATGACCGACATGTCGCGCACCCCTATGAGGGACATGTGGAGGGTCCTGGGTATGGGGGTAGCGGACAGGGTCAGCACGTCCACGTTGGTCTTGAGCTGCTTTA
>JAFRWQ010000110.1 GCA_017437925.1 Bacillota bacterium | reverse complement strand
GCCCCTCTCTTTGAGAAGGGTTCCGGCTTCTTCTGCTTCATCCCTGCTGTAGCCCGAATCCCTGAGCCTCTTCTTAAGCCCCGCCTCGCTGTAGTCTCTCGCGTCGAGGAGCCCCGCGGCCTTTTCAAGGGCGGTCGTTTTGGGAGGAAAATCGCAGCTTATCCTTGAAAATCCAAGGTTCAGATCCCCGCCTCCGGAAGGGACGCAGGCCGAGACGGCCAGACCCGAAGGGCCTTCCGCGAAATAAAGATCCGCCCCGGGGAAGCCTTCCTTTTTTACCGAGCCCAGATATCCGAGGTCTTCCCCGACGACTGAAAAGCTCGACAGCCCCATCCGCAGGCCCTCCCCGCAAAGCTTCATGTAGCTCTCCTTGGCCGTCCATATGCGGAGGAACTCCCCTCTCCACTCGGAGGACTCGGGCTCAAGCCCTTCAAGGCAGCGCTTTTCAAGGGGATGGAGGGCTTTCGCCGAGGACGCCTTTACCCTTCTCGTCTTTTCCTCCGCGTCTATGCCGACGGGACCCTTCCTTACGCAGACCAGGATGAAGTTCCTGGTATCGCTGACGGAGACGCCGTATTCCGAAAGGCTCCCGTCCTCATTGAGCAATACGGGAGCTCCGCTGTCCAGGTGATCGGGGCTCAGCCCGGCAAGGCCTTCGGCCTCAAGCGCCGCCTTTACGGCGGGTCCCGAGGAGCACAAACGGCCCTTTTGTTTGCGCGCAATATATATATTAATGTTTGAATTGCTCATCATTTACAGAAAATCCTTGAAAAGCTGCAGGACTGTGAATATAATTAACTTATCTACACATAACCCTTCCTCAGGAGGCTCAATCCGATGAATTACAGATCCAAATTCGATTTGCCGGCCAACGACGATCTCTTTGAAGCCATTTTAAAGTTAGAATCTCTGGAAGAATGCTATAGATTTTTTGAAGACCTGATGACCATTAAGGAGCTGCAGGATATTTCCCAGCGCTGGCAGGTGGCCCGCATGCTCAGCGGAGGCAGCACCTACAACGAGATCGCCTCCAGGACCGGAGCCAGCGCGGCGACCATCAGCAGGGTCAGCAAGTGCCTTTCCTACGGCGCCGAGGGCTACAGCGGCATGCTCAGTAAGCTGGAAACCGAAAAGGAAAAAGAGGAGAAGCCCGCCGAGAACTGAGAGCTTCGCATCTTTTAATGCGCGAAAGGACGGAAACGCGGCGAAAAAGCGCCCTTCCGTCCTTTTTTTATTACTTTATTCCCTTCTTGACCAGGTCTACGGCCTTGTTCAGCTGCCTGTCGTCCACCAGGACCCAGTTCTCGTCGTAGCAGTCCTCAGTAAGCTCCACCTCGTAGTCCGGGGTGATGCCCACCTTGTGGATGACGCTGCCCTTGGGCGAAAAGTACTGCTGCACGGTGATCTTGACCGCGCTGCCGTCGCCCAGCCTCCTCGTCTCCTGGATTATGCCCTTGCCGTAGCTGACGGTGCCCACTATTACGCCCTCGTTGTTGTCCTGAATGCCCGCAGCCAGTATCTCGGAGGCCGATGCCGTGTACCCGTTGATGAGCACGGCGTAGGGCAGGCTCGTCCTTCCGTCCTCCGTGGTGTAGTAGCTCCTGTTGCCCTTCTGGTCTTCGGTGTATACCACGGTGCCCTTGTTCATGAGCTCGTCGGCCACCAGTACGCAGCTGTCGACCAGGCCTCCGCCGTTGTTGCGAAGGTCTATTATAAGCCCCTTGGCCCCGTCGTTTTCAAGCTTTCTCAGGGCTGCGGCGAAATCGTCGTAGGTTGGATTTTCAAAGCTGCTGATGGAGATGTAGCCTATGTTCCCATCGAGCATCTTTGAAGATACGGTCTTGGCCAGTATCCTCGCCCTCGTCAGAGTGAAATCCATGACCTGGTCGCCCCTCACCACGGTGAGGACCACCTGGGTGCCGGCCTCTCCCCTCACGTGGGCGGCGCATACGTCCAGCTCGGAGCCGCTGTACTCGACCCCGTCCACCTTCCAGATTATATCGCCGACCGCTATACCCGAGCCCCAGGCGGGAGCGTCCTCGGTCAGGGCCGCCGCGTAGACGAAATTGCCGTCCTCGGTGATGGAAAGGGTTATGCCGACCCCGGAATAGTCTCCGGTGGTGCTGATCTGCATCTGTTCGTACTGGCTGGCGTTGAGGTAGGCGCTGTACCTGTCGTCCAGGGCGTCGAAAACGCCGTAGTACATGCCCTCGATGAGCTTCTCCTCATCCACCGGCACGTAGAACTTCTCTTTTATATAATCTATCAGGCCTTCGACCTTGGAGTACTTCTGCACCCTGTCGAGGAGCATCTGGTATTCTCCCCTGGAGATGGTGACCCCGTTCTGCGACTGGAAGTACATCCCTCCGAAGACTCCGGCCAGGGCTCCCAGGAGGAGCAGAGCGCACACCAGCACGGCGAAGCTGAACTTTCTGAACTGTATCATATCATGCACCTTTGATGTCTCTTACTATCATCTGAAGCTTCTCGCAGCCGCCGAACCCGTTGACCGTAAGCTCTCCGCAGACGCTGACCGAAGGGCTCTCCGAAAGCAGCCCGAAGAAATCGTCCGCCCTTCTGAAGAGGACGCAGTCCACCGGGACCCCGTCTCCCGAAGTCACTGTAAAGCGCAGATGCTGGCCCTCCTGGCCCATGCGGCGAAGGCATGACACAGAGGCCGAGCTCACGCAGAACAGGGGGCGCAGGTTCCCCTCGCCGTAGGGCTCCAGAAGCTGGAGCTTTTTGGCGAATTCCAGGCTCTTTTCTTCGGGGGAGAGCTCCTTTTCTATCAGCAGCTTCTCGGTGAGAAGGCCGGGATCCTTTTCAAGCAGGAGCTTCATCTGCTCCTGAAGGCCGCATCTCAGTTCCTCAAGGCCCTGAGGCTCCATGGTGAGGCCGCAGGCTCCGGCGTGGCCGCCGTATCTGGTGAACAACCGGCTCTGGGTGCCCAGAAGCTCGTAGATGTTTATGCCGGGGACCGATCTTCCGGTACCTTTAAGAAGCCCTCCCTCGCTGGGCGTCACTATGCAGACCGGCCTGTAGAGCTTCTCTTTTATGTTGCCCGCGACTATGCCGGCGACGCCCTCGTGGGCGCCCTCCGCCAGTATCACGGGGAAGAGCTCGCCGCAGCCCCCTTCTTCAAGGGCCTTTGAGCATATGGCGCAGGTCTTTTCCTGCTCGGCCTTTCTCTGAAGGTTCATCTCCTTCATGGCGACGGCGGCCGAGAGCAGGTCTTCGCAGGGGGAACCGTCGGCCTTTACCCCGCAGAAGAGCTCGACGCCCAGAGCGGCGGAGCCCATGCGGCCCAAAGCGTTGATGTTGGGGGCGATCAGGTAGGCTATGCGGTCGGAATCTATGGGCTTGTCGCCGAAATCGAGGACCTCGAGCAGGGTCTTAAGGCCCGGCCTCTTCCTTCTGTTGATGAAATCAAGGCCGTACTTTACAAGGGTCCTGTTCTCGTCCAGAAGAGGCACCACGTCGGCGACAGTGGAGATGGCGACCAGGTCCAGCTGGTCGTTTAAGAAGCTCCTGGTAAAGCGGCAGTCGCCCTTTGCGGCAAGGGTCCTCTGCAGGGCCTGGGCCAGCTTGAAGGCGACTCCGCAGCCCGAAAGCCGGCTGCAGGGGTAGAGGCTGCCCGCCCGCTTGGGGTTGATGAAGAGGCAGCCAAGGTCCAGGCTCTCGTCGGGAGTGTGGTGGTCGGTCACTATGACCTTCATGCCCAGCTCTTTGGCGCAGGCTATCTCCTCAGCCGAGGTGCTTCCGCAGTCAACGGTTATGAGAAGGGAGGCCCCGGTGTCCGCGACCTTCTTGACTGAGCTCATATTAAGGCCGTAGCCGTCCACGAAGCGGGACGGCACGTAATAGCTTATATTGCTGCTGATGAGGCGCAGGACTCCGACCAGGAGGGCGGTGGAGGTGACGCCGTCGGCGTCGTAATCTCCGTAAACGCAGATCTTTTCGCCTTTTTCGCAGGCGTCAAGTATGAGTCCGACAGCCTCCTCCATGTCGGGAAGGAGGAAGGGATCGTAGGTCAGGCGGGGCCTGGGGGACAGAAAGTCCTCCATATCGGCGTCGCAGACCTGCCTTCTTCGCATTATGCCAGCCAGAGCCGAGTCTATCCCGGCCGGCGCTTCCGCCGCAGCATCCTGCTGCAGTATTATCCAGTCTGACATCTTATCTGGAAACGTATTCAAGAGGATTCTTGTATTCTCCGTTGATGCGCACCTCGAAGTGCAGGTGCGGTCCGGTGGACATGCCGGTGGAGCCCACCAGGGCTATGACCTGTCCCCTCTTGACCTTGGCGCCCTTGCTCACGAGGAGCTTGCTGCAGTGGGCGTAGAGGGTGACTATTCCGCCGCCGTGGTCCACCATTATCATATAACCGTAGCCGCTGTTATAGCAGGCGCTTATGACGGTGCCTCCGTTAGCTGCAAGGATGTTGGTACCGGAGCCCGCGGCTATATCGATACCGGTGTGGAACTTTATTACCTTAAGTATGGGGTGGAGGCGGTTTCCGAAGGGCGAGGACACGTACTTGCTCGCCTGGGAAGGCCAGAGCATGGAGCCGCCCACGTAGGATTCGGCGGTCTGCAGCTTGACTATCTCGGCGGTAAGGGCCTTGGCTTCGTCGTTGAGCTTGTCGATCTGGCGTTCCAGTTCCCTGTTGTCGGCGTCGACTTCTTTTTTCTTGGCCGCAAGAGCCGCCCTGTCGGCATCCAGCGCCTCCTTATCGGCCTCGAGGGCCTCCTCTTCGGCGATAAGGCCTTCCTTAAGCTTCTGAAGCTCCTCTTTCTTTTCCACCAGGACCCCGTAGGCTTCCTCCATGTCGGCAAGAAGATCCGCGTCGCTCTCGTATATGCGCTGGACCATGTCCATATTGGTCATCAGCTCGCTCATCGAAGAAGACCCGAAGAGCACGGCCAGCATGCCGGTCTCGCCGTTCTTGTACATAGCCCTGAGTCTCTTGAGGAGCTCCTCGTTCTGCCCGTTGATCTCCTCTTCCTGAAGCCTCAGTTCCTCTATCTTGATGGTGATCAGCTCCTTGGTGTCGTTGATCTCCTGCTGCTTGTCGTTGATCTCTACCTGCTTGGCGTAGATCTTCTGCTCCATCTCCTTGATCTGGGCGGAAAGGGACTTGGACTCGGCCTTGCCTTCGGCCAGGGCGTCCTTGGTATCGTCTATCTTGTCGTTGACCCCCGCCAGCTCGTTCTTCTTATCCTTGACTGCGGCGGAATCCCCGGCGTAGCTCAGCTGCGGCATGCCGAAGTGGACCAGCAGCATGAGGCAGAGGAAGACCGTGAGCGTCTTTTTGCCCTTTTCTTTCATCAATTCCCTGAATTTCATCGTTTTACCCCTGTCCGGCGGCCCTTTTCCCCTAAGGCCGCCCTTTTTCGTTCAAATGCTCTAAACCTTAAGGAAGCGCCTCATGGACACTATGCTGCCCACGGCTCCTATGCTTATCCCCAGCGCCATGAATATCCAGGCCAGGTTGGTGATCATGAATTGCTGATCCACCAGGTTGCTTGAGAAGAGCTTTAAGGCCTCGTCCCCGAAGAATTCGCTGACCTTCATGTAGCCGAAGGCTGTGGCTCCCAGGGCTATGCCCGCGGAGACCGCGCCTATGATCATGCCCTCGATGAGCATGGGGCCTCTGACGAACCAGTTGGTCGCTCCCACGTACTTCATTATGTTGATCTCGGCCTCCCTGGACATCACCGCCAGCTTGACCGTGCTCGATACCACGACTATCGATACCACTATGAGGAAGAGTATCATGATAAGGGTGACCTTCTGTATGGCCTCTGATATCCTCAGGACCTTGTTCACCTCGTTCTGGTAGTACCTGACGTCCTCTACGCCTATGGTGGTCCTGGCGACCTCCGCGACCAGCGAACCGCCCTCAAGGCCCGAGAGCTTGACCCTCAGCGAATTGGGCAGAGGGTTGTCGGTCAGGGTGTCCAGCAGATAGGCCTTGTCGCCCCAGCGCTCCCGGAACTCGTCCATGGCCTGGTCCCTGTCCACGTACTCTATGATCTCCACCTCTCCCAGGGTCGAAAGTGTCCTTGCGATCTCCTGGGCGTCGGCCTTGGTGGTGTAGTCCTCAAGAAAGACCTCGATGGTATCGAACTCCTCCTTGATGTTCTCGGTCATGTTGTTGACGTTGACCGTGAGCAGGAAGAACACGCCAAGTATCATGAGCATGGCGGAGATCGAAAGCACCGACACGAAGCTCATGACCTTGTTCCTGAATATCTGGGATAAGGCTTCCTTTATGGAATGAAAGAGGCCCCTAAACATCGTAGCCGTACTCTACTTCCTGGGAATCCCTCACTATGTGTCCCCCGTCTATGGCGATGACCCGGCGGCCCATCCTGTCGACTATGTCTTTGGCGTGGGTGACCATGACCACGGTGGTGCCCCTCCTGTTGATCTGGGACAGCAGCTTCATGATCTCCCAGGCGGTGTCCGGGTCGAGGTTTCCGGTGGGCTCGTCGGCTATCAGCAGCTTGGGGTTGTTGACCACG
>JAFRWQ010000109.1 GCA_017437925.1 Bacillota bacterium | reverse complement strand
CGGGACGCCCTCACCTCTTTAAGCTCAGAGCGTATCTCGTCTATGCGGCTTTGGATGTGGCGCCTGTCGGTCTCCAGCTTCTTTTCGCCCGGGCCTCTGGTGCCTATGCCGCCTCCGAGCCTCGAAAGGGCCTTTCCGAAGCCCAGGAGCCTGGGCATGCGGTACTGGAGCTGGGCCATCTCCACCTGCAGCTTGCCCTCCCTTGAGGTCGCTCTGTCGGCGAAGATATCCAGTATCAGTATGGTCCTGTCGATGACCTTGACGTCAAGCTCGTCTTCGATGTTCCTCAGCTGCATGCCGGTGAGCTCGTCGTTGAAGATGACCAGGTCGGCCTCCATGGCGGAGCAATACTCCTTCAGCTCCTGAAGCTTGCCGCTTCCTATGTAGGTCGCCGAGTTCACCCTGTCCGCGTTCTGGGTCATGACGCCCAGGATCTCGGCGCCGGCGGCTTCCGCCAGGCCCTCAAGCTCTTCCATGGAGCGGCTGATGTCCTCTCCGGTGCTCAAACCCACCAGTACGGCCCTGCTGCTCTCCCGCTCTATTACGTTGTTGTTATCGTCGAATCTGACCATGGCCTAGAGTATGAAGCGGTCGATGTCGTCCTTTCTTATGGTGTCTTCGAACTTGCTGCGCACGTAGGCGGCGTCGATGACGATGTGCTTGTCGTCGACGTCGGGAAGCTCGTAGGATATGTCCTCCACCAGGTGCTCCATTATGGTGTGGAGCCTTCTCGCGCCTATGTTTTCGGTCTGCTCGTTCATCAGGAAGGCCATTGAGGCTATCTCCTCTATGGCGTCCTCAGTGAACTCCACCTCGCAGCCTTCGGTCTCAAGGAGCTCCCTGTGCTGCTTTATCAGGGCGTTGTGGGGCTCGGTGAGTATCCTTACGAAGTCGTGTCTGGTCAGGTTCTCCAGCTCCACCCTGATGGGGAAGCGTCCCTGAAGCTCGGGTATGAGGTCCGTGGGCCTTGAAACGTGGAAGGCCCCCGCTCCTATGAAGAGCACGTGGTCGGTCCTGACCGGGCCGTACTTGGTGTTCACCACGCAGCCCTCGACTATGGGGAGTATGTCCCTTTGTACCCCTTCCCTCGAGACGTCGGCGCCGGTCCTGTAGCCTCCGCCGGAGGCTATCTTGTCGATCTCGTCGATGAAGATGATGCCGTTCTCCTCGCAGTTCTCCACCGCCTCAGAGCTCACCTGGTCCATGTCTATCATCTTCTGGGCTTCCTGCTCGATGAGTATTTTGCGGGCCTCTTTGACCTTCATGTTCTTTCTCTTGGTCTTGGGGGCTCCGCCCATGATGTCGAAGATGTTGCCTATGCTGATGGACCCGCCGCCGGAGATGTCTATGGAGTTGTCCTTGGGCTGCTCCTGCACGTCGATCTCGATGTACTGGTCTTCGAGAAGGCCGTCTCTTAGCTGCTGGCGCACCTGCTCCCTCGCAAGGGTCACGCCCTCGCTCTCGGGTTCCTGCCTCTGCTCTATGACCTCTGAGGTCTGGTTATAGGTCGCCCGTCCTCCCATGATGAACTGGAAGGGGTTGGAATTCGAAGGCTGGGCCTGCTTTTTCCTGCTCCCCGGGATTATGGCCTCTATGATCTTCTCTTCCGCCACGTTCTTGGCGACGTCGTACTTTTCCTCGATGTGGCGCTGCTTGGTGAGGCGCATGGAGGCTTCCATAAGATCTTTTACCATGGACTCAACGTCGCGGCCCACGTAGCCCACCTCGGTGTACTTGGTCGCCTCGACCTTGACGAAGGGGGCGTCCATGAGCTTGGCAAGCCTTCTTGCGATCTCGGTCTTGCCGACTCCGGTGGGGCCCATCATCAGTATGTTCTTCGGGGAGATCTCCTCCTTCATCTCGTCGGGCAGGAGGTTCCTTCTGTAACGGTTGCGCAGGGCCACGGCCACCGACCTCTTTGCGGCGTCCTGGCCTATTATGTATTTATCGAGCTCCGCGACTATCTGCTTTGGGGTCATGTTCTGTATCTGGGTCATGCCGGCCTCCTAAAGCTTTTCGACGGTGATGTGGCTGTTGGTGTAAACGCAGATGTCGGAGGCGATCTTGAGGGCTTCCCTCACTATCTCTTCGGCGCTCATGTCGGTGTGATCGTAGAGGGCGTGGGCGGCCGCGTAGGCGAAATTGCCGCCGGAGCCTATGGCGATGTAGTCGGCGTCGGGCTCTATGACCTCGCCGGTGCCTGAGATCAGCAGTATGCTGTCCTTATCTGCGACCAGCATCATGGCCTCAAGATTTCTCGCCCCCTGGTCGCTCCTCCAGGTCTGGGCCAGGGCGACGGCCGCTCTTTTGAGGTTTCCGCCGTGCTCTTCCAGCTTCTTTTCGAACTTTTCGGTGAGGGAGAAGGAGTCGGAGACGGAGCCGGCGAAGCCGCTGATCACCTGTCCCCTGTAGATCTTGCGGACCTTGGTGGCGTTGTTCTTCATGATCGAGTGCTCGCCCATGGTGACCTGTCCGTCTCCGCCTATGCATATGTCATCGGGACTTCTCTTGACCAGGCATATGGTCGTGGCGTGGAACTGCTGCATTTACTTGTCCTCCGATCCTTTCTTCTCGTGATATCCGCATTCGGCGTTGGAGCAGGCCAGGCTCTTGCCCCTCATTACAAGGAGGCTGCCGCACTTGGGACACTTTTTGTTTACGGGCCTGTACCAGTAGACCTGGTCGCACTGAGGATAGCCGGAGCAGCCGTAGAAGAGCTTGCCCTTGCGGCTGCGCTTTTCGATGATCTCCCTGCCGCACTTGGGGCATTTGACCCCGGTGCCCACGACTATGTTGCGGGTGTAGCGGCAGGCGGGGAAGCCCGTGCAGGCCAGGAAGTCGCCGAAGCGGCCGTGCTTTATGGCCAGGGGCTTTCCGCACTCCGGGCACATCTCGCCGGTGAGCTGCGGAGCCAGCTCTATCTTGTCCAGCTCTCTTTCGGCTATGTTCAGCTGGCCTTCCATGTAGCCGTGGTAGTAGTCGGAGACTACGTTCTGCCAGCTCTCTTCGCCCTCTTCCACCTTGTCCAGCTTTTCTTCCATGCTGGCTGTGAAGCCCGCGTCAACGATCTCCTTGAAGTAGACCTCCATGATCTCGCGGGTTATGCGCATGCCCAGCTCGGTGGGAGCCAGGGACTTCTTTTCCCTGTAGACGTAGCGGCGGTCCAGAAGGTTGGTAACTATGGGGGCGTAGGTGCTGGGACGGCCTATGCCCTTGTCCTCCAGCTCCTTGATGAGGCTGGCCTCTGTGAACCTTGAAGGGGGCTCGGTGAACTTCTGCTCGCTGGCAAGGTCCAAAAGCTTGAGCTCGCTTCCCTCGGTGAGCTCGGGCAGCATCTTGTCCTTTTCCCCGTCTCCGTCGTTGTAGACTCTGAGGAAACCGTCGAAGATGAGCTTTCTTCCGGCGGCCTTGAAGCAGTAGTCGCCGTTTATCACATCGGCGGTCACCGCGTCGTAGAGGGCCGGCTTCATGCGGCTGGCCACGAAGCGGGACCAGATCAGCTTGTAAAGCTTGTACTGGTCGGCGGAGAGGCTGTCCTTTATCTCGTCGGGGTCAAGCTCCACGTAGCTGGGGCGTATGGCCTCGTGGGCGTCCTGGGAGCCCTTCTTTTTGTTGGTGTAGACGTTGTTTCCCAGGTATTTGTCGCTGTAGCGTTCTCTGATCAGATCCCTGCAGGCCTTGTCGGCTATGTCGGAGACCCTGACCGAGTCTGTTCTTATGTAGGTGATGAGGCCTATGGTGCCGTGGCCCTTGACGGCGACGCCCTCGTAGAGCTCCTGGGCCAGCATCATGGTCTTCTTGGGGGTGAAGTTGAGCTTGATGGAGGCGTCCTGCTGCAGCACCGAGGTGGTGTAGGGGGCGAAGGGCCTCTTGGGGACCTGCTTCTTTTCTATGGGACCAACGGTGTATTTGCCGCCTTCCAGGGCCTTTCTCACCTTTTCGTTCTCGGCGGCGCTGCCTATGGTGAGCTTTTTGCCCTTATACTGCTCAAGGCGGGCGGTGAAGCTCTCCTTCTTTTCCTTGCCCGGAGCAAGGCCCGGCTTGGTGAAGAGGCCGGTCACTGTCCAGTATTCCTTGGCCACGAAGGCTTCGATCTCGCTCTCCCTGTCGCAGATGATCTTAAGGGCGGCGGACTGGACTCTGCCCGCGGAAAGGCCCCTTGCGACCTTGGCCCAGAGCAGCGGGCTGATCTTGTAGCCCACGACCCTGTCCAGGACCCTTCTTCCCTGCTGGGCGTCCACCAGGGCCATGTCGACGGGCCTGGGATTTTTGACCGCTTCGGTCACCGCCGGCTTGGTGATCTCCTGGAAGGTGACCCTGTCGGCCTTGGCCGGATCTATGCCCAGAAGGCTGCAGACGTGCCAGGATATGGCCTCGCCCTCGCGGTCGGGGTCTGTGGCGAGATACACTTTGGAGGATTCCTTTACGGCCTCCCTGATCTCCTTGATGGTGTCTCCCTTGCCTCTGACGTTTATGTATTCGGGAGAGAAATTATCCTCTATGTCGACGCCCAGGCGGCTCTTGGGAAGGTCTCTTAAGTGGCCTTTTGTCGCCACTACCCTGTAGCGGCTTCCCAGAAACTTCTCTATGGTCTTTGCCTTGGACGGCGACTCAACTATGACAAGATTTTTAGCTGCCATTGCTTCCCCTGCTTTCGTTAAAAATT
>JAFRWQ010000108.1 GCA_017437925.1 Bacillota bacterium | reverse complement strand
TACCTGTGTATGCCGGCGGCCTTGCAGGCCTTTATTATGTCCTCCTCGCTTACCTCCCTCTTGCCGAAGGCCAGGTTCTCCCTCACCGTGCCGTTGAAGAGCCAGGTGTCCTGAAGCACCATGCAGAACAGGGCGTGGACGGCCTCTCTGGTCATCTGCGAGGTATCCTTGCCGCCTATGAGTATGCGGCCCGAATCGGGCTCATAGAAGCGCATCAAAAGGTTTACCAGAGTGGTCTTGCCGGCTCCGGTGGGACCCACTATGGCGACGTGGCTTCCCGGCTTCACCCTGAAGCTGAAGTCCTTTATGACCCTCTTTTCGGGGGTGTAGCCGAAGCTCAGGTGGTCGAAGACTATCTCCGAAGAGGCGTCAAGGCCCGGCTCGGACTCCTTTCCGCTCTCGTCCTCCATCTCCTCCTCTTTAAGGAACTGGAATATCCTCTCCGAAGCCGCGGCCGCGGTCTGAAGAGAGGTGGTGCCCTCCGCCACCTGGGTAAGAGGCTGGGTGAAGAGCTTGACGTAGACTATGAAGGCCACTATGACGCCGAATTTGATCTCGCCCCTCTGGACCAGCCAGGCCCCCAGGACGCAGACCGCGACGTAGCCCAGGTTGCTCACGAACTCCATGATGGGCATCATCATGCCGCTTAGGAACTGGGATCTCCAGTTGGTCTCGTAGAGCTTTTCGTTGATGTCCGAGAAGACCCTGCGCGACTCGTCCTCGCCGCTGTAGGCCTTGACGACTATGTGGCCTGCGTACATCTCCTCGATGTGTCCGTTGAGCCTGCCCAAAAAGATGGAGCGGTTTATGAAGTAGGGCTGGGATATCTTTATTATGTACCTCATGGCGGCGAAGCCCAGCAGCGAGAAGAATATCGCCGACAGGGCCAGCCTCACGTCGGTTATGAGCATCATGACCGCGCAGCCGGCGAAGGTTATCATGGCGGCGGCCATCTCGGCGACCGTCCTGTCCAGGGCGACGTTTAAGGTGTCGACGTCGTTGGTCACCCTGCTCAGAAGGTCTCCGAAGCTGGATGAGTCGGCCCTCGAAAGAGGTATGCGGTTGAGCTTCTTCGAGATCTCCCTGCGCATGCGCTGGGTGAGCCTTGCCGAATAGGTGGTCATCGTAAACGATTCGGCGTAGGTGATGAGGGCGCTGAACACGTAGATAAGCATTATCCTGACGGTCAGGGCGACTATTTGCCGGGTGTCCATGACCCCGCCCGCCATGCCTTCGGTGATGAGGTCGGTGATCTTTCTTAAGGTGTCGGGGCCGAAGAGCGTCAGCACCACGCTGAGGACGGCGCATATGATGCCCACGGCGACCATGGGGAGCAGGCTCCTGCTGTAGTTCACCACCATTATCCAGGAGCTCTTGAAATCCCTGGGCTTTTCGGCGGCCTTCATGTTGCCCCTTCTGCCGCCGCCGGAGGTGTTCATCTGCACCTGGCCCAGATCGTATTTGACTCTTGCCATCTTACAGTTCCTCCTCCGAAAGCTGGGTGCGGGCGATCTCCCTATAGACCGGGCAGGTCTTCATCAGCTCCGCGTGGCTGCCCTGCCCCGCGATCCTGCCCTCGTCGAGAACTATTATCCTGTCGGCGTCCCTGATGGTGCCTATGCGCTGGGCGACTATGAGAGTCGTTACCCCCGCGGTCTCGCGCTTAAGAGCGGCCCGAAGAGCCCTGTCGGTCTTGTAGTCCAGGGCACTGAAGCTGTCGTCGAAAATGTAGAATTCGGGCCTTCTGTGGACGGCCCTCGCGATGGACAGCCTCTGCTTCTGGCCTCCCGAGACGTTGGTCCCGCCCCGGTTCACTGGGGAATCTATGCCTTTCGGCATGTTGGATACGAACTCCCAGGCCTGGGCGATCTCGACTGCCCTTCGGACGCTTTCGTCGGCCCCTTCCCCGGGGTAGGCGACGTTGGAGCGGACGGTCCCCGTGAAGAGCACCGCCTGCTGCGAGGCATAGCCTGTCTTTTCGCGAAGCTCCCTTAAGGAGTAATCCCTGACGTCGCGGCCGTCGACCAGCACCTGTCCGGAATCGGGGTCAAAGAAGCGCATCACAAGGTTCACCAGGCTAGTCTTGCCCGAGCCCGTCGCCCCTATAAAGGCTACGGTCTCGCCGGCCCTGGCGCTGAAGGATATGTTGCTCAAGGCTTCAGACGCGGCTCCGGGGTAGGTAAAGGAGACGTCCTTAAACTCCAGGGTCCCCCGCCCCTCTTCGGGCTCCCGCCCCTTTCCGTCGGCGATGGAGGGCTCCGTGTCGAGTATGGCGTTGATCCTCTCTGCCGCGACCGAAGCCCTGGGGATCATGTTGAATATCATGTTCAGGCCCATGAAGGCTCTGACTATCCTGGCCGCGTAGGTGGAAAAGACCACCATCTCAGAGAAAATGACCAGCTGCTCCGCGGCCCCTGCCGAAGCGATGAGGAAGGCGCCTATGCAGTAGATGCCCACGTTGAGCTCGTTGTTCACGAACTTGGTCACCGGCTGCATCAGGCCCATGGCCCTTCTGGCCTGCAGGGCGTTCTCGGTCAGTTCCTTATTTGCCCTTTCGAACTTGTCCTGCTCGTAGCCCTCGGCGTTGTAGGCCCTTACGACCCTCATGCCTGTCATGTTCTCGCGGGTCACCTCGTTGAGCCTGTCGGTGTAGCCCTGCATCCTGCGGAAGCGCGGGTGGGCGTAGATTATCAGGAAGATCAGCAGGGCGATCAGCAGCGAGATCGAGGCCGCGGTGAATGCCAGCCACTGCCAGTAGCGGGTCGAGATCTTGTAGAAGGCGTAGCCCGCCATGATGGGGACCCTGACCAGCTGGTTGAAGGCCCTCGACATTATGTTCTGGATCTGGGTGCAGTCATTGGTAGATCGCGTTATGAGCGACGCGGTGGAAAAGCGGTCTATCTCCTCCATCGAGAAGGTCTCGACTTTATCGAAGATGAGACTTCTCAGGTGCTGCGAGAAGGACGCGGCGAGCCTTGCCGAGAAGAACCTGGTCAGCACCGAGGCCGCGAAGGCGAGCAGAGAGAACATCAGCATCATCTTCCCGCTGGCAAAGATGTCAGAGGCGGTGCTGCCGGGAGTGTTGATCTTTACGGTGATCTCCGACATGTAGTCGGGTACGGTGAGCTCGCAGACCACCTGCATTGAGATGAAGGCGACGACCCCGAGAGCGTAGAGTACGTGGGTCCTCGTCATGTTCTTAAAAAGCCTTATCAAAGGGACCCGCCCCCTTCCTCCTGCGATATCACCTTAAGAAGAAGCCTTTTGAGCTCCTCCTTTTCTTCGGGGTCAAGGCACGAAAAGATACGGGCGGCCCTCGCCCTTCTCTTTTCCTCTATGCGCTCGTGGGCCTTCTCCCCCTCTTCGGTGACGAAGACCACCAGGCTCCTGCGGTCGCCCCCGCTTCTCTCGCGCCTGATGAGACCCTTTTCCTCCAGCTTGACCAGCACCCTCGTGAGGCTCTGGGGCCTTATGTCGAGCAGCCCCGCCAGCTCGGTCTGGCTCATGCCCGGCTGCCTGCTTAAGGCGGCCAGTATTCGCCCGGTGCCCGGTGCGTGGTTTCCGGACATGGGTCTTGAGCGCTTTATATAGTTTTCGGTGGACCTTATGAGGCCCATCAGTTCAAGCTCGCAGTTATTCTCCATGCTGCCTCCCGCAAAATTTAAGATATCTTATTATAAGCTGTCTTATTATTTATTGCAAGCCCTCCCCTCCCTTTAGCAATACTTGTAATCACGCCTTCGGATATGCTATCATAGTAAAAAAAGAAGAAAGAGGTGCTCTTATGAAGCTCATCAATTTCGTTAAAGACGGAAAGAATACCCTCGGCGTGCTCACCGAAAAGGGAGTTGCCGACTGCTCGACTCTTAAGGGAGAAGGCCTCCCCGTCACCATGCGCCAGGCCCTGGATCTGGGCCTTGAGGAGACCCTGCGCCTCCTGGACGGGGCTGTCGGGACCTGCGAGTGCTTCCTCGACCCCGACAAGATCGAGTATGCTCCCGTCGTTGACGACCCCGAAAAGATACTCTGCATAGGCAAGAACTATAAGGAGCACGGCATGGAGATGGCCGAAGGCTTCGTCCCCACCCCCGCTCCCGAGATCTTCGCCAAATTCCAGAATACCCTGACCCCCCACAAGGGAAAGGTCCGCATCAATCCCCACTCCAAGAAGCACGACTACGAGTCGGAGATCGCCGTGGTCATAGGCCGCGAAGCCTTCGGAGTAAGCCCCGAAGAGGCTGAGGGCATCATCTTCGGCTACACCCTGGCAGACGACGTCACCGCCCGCGACCTGCAGAAGGCAGCCTCCCAGTGGGTGCCCGGCAAATCCTGCGACGGATTCTGCCCCTTAGGCCCCTGCATCCTCACCGCCGACGCCATCAAGTGGGACGAAATGGTGATCAAGGGATACAAGAACGGCGAGCAGCGCCAGCAGGGCAAGACCGCCGAGCTCATCCGCACCATGCCCGAGCTCATCAGCTACCTCTCCTGCTGCATGACCTTAAAGCCCGGCGACCTGATCCTCACCGGCACCCCCGCCGGAGTCATAGCGGGCAAGCCCAAGGACAAGCAGGACTGGCTCAAGGCCGGAGATGAGATCACCGTCTGTGAGGAACACATCGGCGAGCTCAGCTTCACCATGGTCGAGTAGACCGGGCAAAACACCGCATTTTCCGGGACTCTGTGAAAGGCTCACGGGGTCCCGGCATTTTTAGAACAGGAGATCTTAAAACAAATGAAACTGGGCATAGTGGGTCTTCCCAACGTGGGCAAGAGCACTCTTTTCAACGCCATAACCAAGGCCGGCGCCGAAGCCGCCAACTACCCCTTCTGCACCATCGAGCCCAACGTGGGCGTGGTCACCGTCCCCGACGACAGGGTCACCAGGCTCCACGAGATATACAACTCGAAGAAGACCACCTACGCGGTGGTGGAGTTCTGCGACATCGCGGGCCTGGTCAAGGGAGCTTCCAAAGGCGAAGGCCTGGGCAACCAGTTCCTCGGCCACATAAGGGAGGTCGAGGCCATAGTGCACGTGGTCCGCTGCTTTGAAGACGACAACATCGTCCACGTGGAAGGCCGCATCGATCCCGCAGCCGACATCGACACCATAAACACCGAGCTCATACTCTCAGACATGGAGATACTGGAGCGCCGCATCGCCAAGACCAAAAGCGGCATGAAGGGCGGCGACAAGTCCAAGGCTGGCGAGCTGGCGATAATGGAACGGATATACGAAAAGCTGGGCGAAGGCGTCAACGCCAGGGCCTTGAGCTTTGAAGAAGAGGACGCCGCCTTCGTCAAGACCCTGGGCCTCCTCTCCAACAAGCCCTTCATCTACGTCTCCAACGTCTCCGAAGAGGACGCTGCCGACGAGGGTGACAACGCCTACGTAAAGGCCGTAAAGGACATCGCCGAAAAGGAAGGCTCCCAGGTGGTCGTCATCTGCTGCGGAGTCGAGGCCGAGATCGCTGAACTTGACGACGAAGAGCGCGACGAATTCCTGGCAGAGCTGGGAATCAAAGAAAGCGGCCTCAACCGCCTGGTCAAGGCCTCCTACAAGCTGCTGAACCTGATCTCCTTCCTCACCGCCGGCGCCGACGAATGCAGAGCCTGGACCATCACCAACGGCACCAAGGCCCCCCAGGCCGCGGGCAAGATCCACACCGACTTCGAGCGCGGCTTCATCAGGGCCGAGACCATAGCCTACGACAAGTTCATGGAGGTCGGAGGCAGCATGGCCGCCGCCCGCGAAAAAGGCTTCCTCCGTTCCGAAGGCAAGGACTATGTCATGAAGGACGGGGATATAGTCAATTTCTTATTTAATGTGTAAATCAGGAAAAAAGCTTACGATTACCGGAAATAATAGCTGATTCATGCTATGCTCCGGAGTCAATACGACAGTTTTACGACAGTAGATTTTACGACAAATTGTAGTATGGCGGTTTATCAGGTGATAAATCGCTGATTATGAAAATAAATCAATCCTATAACCGGAATGTCGGTGAACAAATCCTTTGAAGGAAATCAGATATGGCACGAAGATTATATAAATACAAAGCGGCGTCTCAGTACGATATTGAAAACCTTTTGAATGATGCTCTGTGGGTGTCTTCTCTTGATGCTATGAACGATCCTTTTGAGTTTGGTTTTTATGTTAATAAGGATTTGAGTCTTGAGAAGATAGTACCATTTCAGCAGTGGCTTCTTGAACGGTATTGTTGCATTTCTTTTTCAACATCGGTAGTTTGCCGGAGGCTATGGAACTATTATACCGATGCAATGAAAGGGATGGTAATCGAATACTCAGATACAGAGATAAGAAGGGCACTTGAAAGAAAAGAGATTTCATCCATTGGCGTTAACCAAATGGTGCCAAATCCGCAGCTTAAGTTTTCAAAAGTTGCGACTGAAGGCAACGTCATATATGATGGTGTGAAAACTGATTTGTCCGAATGGTATAGGGCCTATATTGGTGATGGTGGTTCGGGAGAGTTTGTATCCAGCAATGTATTCTTTCACAAGGATGAAAGTTGGAAAGATGAAAAAGAATATCGGTTTGTTTTCTCACGACAATATATGCCAGATAAGCAAAATAGTAAATTGATAGGCTTGGTTCCTTCGTCAATTACAGTGGGCTATCG
>JAFRWQ010000107.1 GCA_017437925.1 Bacillota bacterium | reverse complement strand
CCTTTAACGAAAGGGGAGCTGAAGTGCTGTCTGAAGCTTCCGAAGCAGGCCTCATGCCCGTCATATCAAACGTCAACAAGCTGCCCGAAGACTTTCCCGCCCGCGAACTGCTCTCGGCTGACCTCAGGGCTTCCGACATATACAACAGCCTTTTTGACAGGCCTTCCGCCGTACTTTCCGACCGCACAAGGGTCCCGAAATTATCAAAATAAAGCTTGAAAACAAAGGCCTGTCATGCTTTAATAAAGTGTTTGGTTTTGTTTTAATAACTCAAATATAAAGGAGATCAATAATGAAGGTATTAGTAATCAACTGCGGAAGCTCTTCGCTCAAGTACCAGGTCCTGAACATGGAAGACGAGAGCCTGCTCTGCAAGGGCCTTGTGGAGAAGATCGGCATCGAAGGATCCATGCTGACCCATACCAAGATCGGAGCCGAGAAGTTCATAGTGGAAGCTCCCATGAAGAACCACACCGACGCCATCCAGTACGTGCTCGACGCTCTTGTCGACAAGGACCACGGCGTGCTCCAGAGCATGAGCGAACTGGGCGCCGTAGGCCACAGAGTACTCCACGGCGGAGACAAGTTCACCGCCAGCTGCGTTGTGGACGAAGCCTGCAAGCAGGCCATAAGAGACTGCTTCCCCCTGGGACCCCTCCACAATCCCGCCAACCTCATGGGAATCGAGGCCTGCGAGAAGCTGATGCCGGATACTCCCCAGGTCGCCGTATTCGATACCGCTTTCCATCAGACCATGCCCCCCGAAAGCTTCATGTACGCTCTGCCCTATGAGTATTACGAGAAGTACGCTGTGAGAAAGTACGGCTTCCACGGAACCTCCCACAGATACATCGCCCTGACCGCCGCCAAGATGCTGGGCAAGGCCCCCGAAGATGTCAACATCATCAGCTGCCACCTGGGCAACGGAGCTTCCCTCTGCGCCATCAAGGGCGGAAAGTGCTACGACACCTCCATGGGACTCACCCCGCTCGAAGGCCTGATCATGGGCACCCGCTGCGGAGACATCGACCCCGCCGCCATCCCCTTCATCGCCGAAAGAGAGAACATGACCCTCAAGGAGATCGACACCATGATGAACAAGAAGTCCGGTATGCTGGGCGTTTCCGGCGTATCCTCCGACTTCAGAGACGTTGAGACCGCCGCCAACGCGGGCAACGAAAGGGCAGCCCTCGCTCAGAAGATGTTCGTACACAGGGTAAAGCACTACATCGGAGCCTACATCGCCGAGATGAACGGCTGCGACGCCATCGTCTTCACCGCCGGCCTCGGAGAGAACGGCAAGACCATGAGAAAGTGGATCTGCGAGGATATGGAATACCTGGGCATCGAGCTCTGCGACAAGTGCAACGACGTCCGCGGCAAGGAAGCCTTCCTCAACAAGGAGAGCTCCAAGGTCAAGATCCTGCTCATACCCACCAACGAAGAGCTGATGATCGCAAGGGACACCGTCGAACTGACCTCAAAATAGTTGTTGACAAGCGCATTACTCATCGCTATACTGTAGTGGTTGATTTTTAGGGAGAAGGAGGTGTCACAACATGGCAGTACCCAAGAGAAGAACTTCCTCAGCTAAGACTAAGAGCAGAAAGGCCGCGAACATGGTCAAGAGCGCTCCCGCGCTTTCCATCTGCCCCCAGTGTCATGAACCTAAGCTTCCGCACAGAGTTTGCCCCAACTGCGGTTACTATGACGGCAAGAATGTGGTAGAAGGCTAAGCTTTATAAAGACCTATTACTTTAGCTAAAGGAAAAAAATGAAAGCGGTCCTATGCGCGCAGGACCGCTTTTCTGTTGAAACGTCAAAAACGTTGTGTTATATTTTAATCAAATCAAGGAAGGAGCAAGAACCTTATGGGTAGGCACGGAACTATCGCAGGAAGAAAAGCAGCACAGGACTCCAAGAGAGCGGCTGTATTCACTAAATATGCAAGGCTGATAATGGTAGCAGCAAAGGCCGGCGGAGATCCGGACTACAATCCTTCGCTGAGAACGGCCATCGACAAGGCCAAGGGCATAGGAATGCCCAACGACAACATCAACAGGGCCATTAAGAAGGGCACCGGAGAGCTGGGCGGGACCAACTTCGAGGAAGGCCAGTTCGAAGGCTACGGTGCCGGCGGAGTCGCGGTAGTCGTCGAGATACTCACCGACAACAAGAACAGGACCACCGCTTCCGTCAAGCACGCCTTCGATAAATTCGGCGGCAATCTCGGTACTCCCGGCTGCGTATCCTACATGTTTGACAAGAAGGGCGTCATCGTATACGACAGAGAAGAAAGAGAGCTCGACGAGGATGAGCTTATGGAAGCCGCCCTCGAAGCCGGAGCCGACGACATGGTCACCTACGACGAGAGCTTTGAGGTCATGTGCGATCCCAACTCCCTCGAAGAGGTAAAGAACGCCCTCGTCGAGGCCGGATTTGAGCCCGACGCCTGGGAAGTCGAGAACATTCCCACCGTCCAGTCCACTCCCGATCCTTCCCAGATCGGAAGCCTCCGCAAGATGATAGAGGCTCTCGAAGAGGACGACGACGTGCAGAAGGTATACACCAACTGCTCCATCGATCTGGAAGAAGAGGAATAACAGACCGAGCTATATCCTGGGGTGTGCGTTAAGACCGTTAATTCAACCTACATCACATAATCGGGATGCCGAGTCCGTTGAAGAGATGCCAGGCCTCAGCCGAAAGGTTCCAGTGGAAGGCAGATACTTCAGGCAGGCGACCCACCTATCATTCGATAGGGCGTGAATTAGGGTCTGACGGCACTTTGGGATTTTTTATTGTTTGAAGGAGGCTCCCATGTCCGAGCAAAAGCTGGTCATCATAGACGGCAACAGCCTTGTAAACAGGGCATTCTACGCCATACAAAGGCCCATGATAACCTCCGACGGCTTCTATACCAACGGGATCTACGGTTTTTTGAGCATGCTCTTCAAGATAAGGAAGGATTACGAGCCCACCCACATGCTCGTGGCCTTCGACAGGAAGGCTCCCACCTTCAGACATCTTGAATTCCCCGACTACAAGGCGGGAAGGAAGAGGATGCCCGAAGAGCTTGCCATGGAGATGCCGGTGCTCAAGGAGCTGCTGAGCGTTATGGGCATCAAGACCTACGAGCTCGACGGCTTCGAGGCCGACGACATCATGGGCACGGCGGTAGAGATGGCCGAGAGCGAAGGGATGCCGGCCCTCGTCATCACCGGTGACAAGGACGCCCTGCAGCTGGCGGGCAGCGGCTGCACCGTCATCATCAACCGCAAGGGCGTCAGCGATTTCATCGCCTACGACGAGGACGTCATGATGGAGGAGTACGGTTTCTCCCAGGGCTCCTTCATCGATTTCAAGGCTCTGTACGGCGATCCTTCCGACAATATCCCCGGAGTAGCCGGAGTAGGCAAGGTAAGCGCCCAGAAGCTCATACAGCAGTTCGGAAGCATAGAGAATCTCTACGAAAACATCGACGAGGTGGCGGGGAAGAGCCTTAAGGAAAAGCTTGAAAACGGCAGGCTCGACGCGTTCCTGAGCAAGAGGCTTGCCACCATAATCAGGAACGTTCCGGTCGAATTCAGCCTCAGCGACTGCGAAATAGCCCCCGCCGACAGGGACAGGCTCATCGAGCTTTACAGCAGGCTGGAGTTCAAGACTTACTTGGCCAAGCTGATGAAAGAGGGGACTGCCGCTCAGGCCGGAGCGGGAAGCTCCGAAGCTCCCGAAGAAGCCGCGGTCAGCGCTTCAGACTCTGAGGTCGATACCTCCGAGCCGGTAGCTACAGAGGCAAAGGTCATAAGCTGTTCCGCCGAGGCGGCGGAAGTCCTTAAGAGGGCTTTCTCTTCAGACGAGCTGACAGTAGATCTTGTAAGCGATCTGAGCCATGTTAAGAAACCTTCCTTGGAGTGCCTCGAGCTGCTCTGGGACGGGGGCTGCGCCGCTGTCTGTCCTGCGGACGGCGAGCTCACCGGCCTTGTGAAAGAGGCTCTTAAAGGCTCAAAATCAAGGCTTACGGGCTTTAACCTGGGCAGGCTGTATTATGTGCTGATGGCCAACGGCATCGACGTAAAGGGCCTTTCTACGGCCTTCGACTGCGCCCTGGCCCAGTACGTTCTTCACCCGGGGACCAAGGCTCCCGAGCTCAAGGCCCTCATCTTCGAGCTCTTCCACGAGGACCTTGGGGGCGAAGAAGCTTCGGGTTCGCAGGTCTCCATGTTCGACGCTGATGCTAAGACAGCCT
>JAFRWQ010000001.1 GCA_017437925.1 Bacillota bacterium | reverse complement strand
CTCGTGGCAAGCACCTTCGTGATCGCCGCTGTAAGCGTCGTCTTGCCGTGGTCTACGTGACCGATCGTGCCGATGTTGACATGCGGCTTTGTTCTTTCGAATTTTTCCTTTGCCATTTTTGATTTCCTCCAAAAATATGCTACTTGTTGATTTTGTCTATGAGCGAATCAGGCAGTTTCTCGAAGTGATCCATCTGCATGACGTAGACGCCTCTTCCCTGTGTCTTTGAACGCAGGTCGGTCGCGTATCCGAACATCTCGGACAGGGGCACCATGGCTCTAACGGAGGCGGCGCCGTTGTGGATGTCGGTGCTCTCTATGCGCCCTCTTCTGGAGCTGAGGTCTCCTATGACGTCTCCCATGTATTCCTCGGGAGCGGTGACCTCGACCTTGAAGATGGGCTCAAGCAGGACGGGGGCAGCCTTCTGGGCGGCCTCTCTGAAGGCCATGGAGGCCGCGATCTTGAAGGCCATATCCGAGCTGTCCACCTCGTGGTAGGAGCCGTCGATGAGCTCGACGCCCATGTCCACCACCTGGTAGCCCGCCAGGGGGCCGTTCTGCATGGCGTCCCTGATGCCTTCGTCGATCTTGGGGATGTACTCCTTGGGGATGACGCCGCCGACGATCGAATTGACGAACTCGTAGCCGGCTCCGCTCTCCCTGGGGTATATCCTGATCTTGACGTGGCCGTACTGGCCGTGTCCGCCGGTCTGCTTGACGTAGCGGTAATCCGAGACGGCTTCCTTCGTGATGCTCTCCTTGTAGGAGACCTGAGGCTTGCCGACGTTGGCCTCTACCTTGAACTCCCGCAGAAGCCTGTCCACGATGATCTCAAGGTGAAGCTCTCCCATGCCGGCGATGATCGTCTGGCCCGTTTCGGGATCGGTGTAGGTCCTGAAGGTCGGGTCCTCTTCGGCCAGCTTGGCCAGGGCTATGCCCATCTTTTCAAGGCCCGCCTTAGTCTTGGGCTCGATGGCGATCTGGATCACCGGATCGGGGAATTCCATGGATTCGAGGATGATGGGATGCTTCTCGTCGCAAAGGGTGTCTCCGGTGGTGGTGTCCTTAAGTCCTACGACCGCGGCGATGTCGCCGCTGTACACCTCTTCGATGTCCTCTCTGTGATTGGCGTGCATCTGGAGGATGCGGCCCATCCTTTCCTTTCTGCCCTTGGTGGAATTGTAGACGTAGGACCCGCTCTTGAGGCTGCCGGAATACACTCTGAAGAATGCCAGCTTGCCCACGAAGGGGTCTGTCACTATCTTGAAGGCCAGAGCCGAGAAGGGTCCCTTGTCGTCAGAGTGACGCTCTTCTTCCTTTTCGGTCCTGGGCACTATACCGCGGATCGGCGGTATGTCAAGGGGCGAGGGCAGGTAATCGACGACTCCGTCCAGCAGCAGCTGTACGCCCTTGTTCTTGTAGGCGGACCCGCAGAACACGGGGATCAGTTCTCCGGCAATGGTGGCCTTTCTTAAGGCGGCCTTGATCTCGGGGATGGTGATCTCTTCGCCCTCGAGGTACTTCATGGTCAGGTCCTCGTCGAACTCGGCCACGGCCTCGACCAGCTTATCTCTGTACTCGCTGGCTTTTCCCATGAGCTCGGAAGGTATCTCCGACTCCGCTATGGTGGTCCCCAGGGTATCCTGGTAGATCTCTTCCTTCATGTGGAGAAGGTCGATGACTCCGGTGAAGCCGGCTTCGGAACCTATGGGCAGCTGCACGGGGACCGCGTTGGCCTTGAGCCTGTCCTTTACCATATCGAGGACGCGGAAGAAATCCGCTCCTGTGATGTCCATCTTGTTTACGAAGATGATCCTGGGGACTCCGTATTTCTCGGCCTGTCTCCAGACGGTCTCGGACTGGGGCTCGACTCCGCCCTTGGCGCAGAGCACCATGACGGCGCCGTCAAGGACGCGCAGGGATCTTTCGACCTCTACGGTGAAATCAACGTGGCCCGGGGTGTCGATTATGTTTATTCTCTTGCCCTTCCACTGGGCTGTGGTGGCAGCGGAGGTAATGGTTATGCCTCTCTCCTGCTCCTGCACCATGTAGTCCATGGTCGCCGTACCGTCGTGGGTCTCACCGATCTTGTGAGTCTTTCCGGTATAGAAGAGTATACGCTCTGTGGTCGTGGTCTTTCCGGCGTCTATATGCGCCATGATCCCGATGTTTCTTGTGTCTTCCAAAGAGAATTGTCTCGGCATGATCTTTCCTCCTTTCTACCGTAATGATTTGTTGTTGTTAAAACCTGTAGTGGGCGAAGGCTCTGTTGGCCTCTGCCATCCTGTGGGTGTCTTCCTTCTTCTTTACGGAAGCTCCCATGCCGTTGGCGGCGTCCATGAGCTCGTTGGCCAGTCTGGCGGACATGGTCCTTTCGCCTCTTGCCCTGGTGTAGGTGGTCAGCCATCTGAGTCCGAGGGTCTGACGTCTTTCGGGTCTGACCTCGATGGGCACCTGATAGTTGGCGCCGCCTATTCTCTTGGCCTTGACCTCGACCTGGGGCATGATGTTCGCCATCGCCTTTTCGAAGACTTCGAGCGGGTCGGATCCGGTCTTTTCCCTGATCTGTTCAAATGCGTCGTAGACGATTTTCTGGGCTACGCCCTTCTTGCCGTCAAGCATGATGCTGTTGATCAGCTTGGCTACGACTACGCTGCCGTAAACAGGATCGGGAAGCACTTCTCTCTTAGGTACGTTACCTCTTCTAGGCACTTCTTCCCTCCTTGCGCCTGTGCGCAATTTCATCGGTACTCGTCATCATTCATAAATGCCGTAATGCCCAATCTATGTAAATGGGCATGATCCCGATATATATCAGTAATAACTTCTGTTTTGACCTTAAGGCTTACTTCTTCTTTGCCTTGGGTCTCTTTGCACCGTACTTGGAACGGGCCTGGCCGCGGTTGGCGACGCCGGCGGTATCCAGAGTACCTCTGACGATGTGATATCTGACACCGGGCAGATCCTTAACTCTTCCGCCTCTGATCAGCACAACGCTGTGCTCCTGAAGGTTATGACCGATCCCGGGAATATAAGCGGTAACTTCGATTCCGTTGGTGAGGCGAACACGGGCGACCTTGCGCAGGGCTGAGTTCGGCTTCTTCGGGGTTACAGTCTTTACGGAAGTGCAAACGCCTCTCTTCTGAGGAGCCTTTACGTCAGTGGGGACTCTCTTAAGGGAGTTCATTCCTCTGAGCAGTGCGGGGCTGTTGCTCTTCTTTTCGGACTGGGTCCTGCCTTCTCTTACCAATTGGTTAATGGTAGGCATTAAATCTTCTCCTTTCCTCAAGATTTTATGTGAGCGCAGAAAAAGGACAGAAGTCCTCTTTCTGCACAACAAACGGATTATATCAGTTATCAGCGCTCAAGTCAAATGATAATTGAGCTACTCCGCTATTATCTTTTCAAGGCCGCTGTAGTCTTCTTCGGGCTGGGGAGCTTCCTCTTCCCTGGTGAAGGACTCCATGAACTCGGTGTTGACGCCGTAGTCCACGGCCACGCTGCGGTACTGCTTCATGCCGGTGCCGGCGGGTATCAGCTTGCCTATTATGACGTTCTCCTTAAGGCCGAGCAGGTTGTCGGTCTTGCCCTTTATGGCCGCGTCGGTCAGGACCCTGGTGGTCTCCTGGAAGGACGCCGCGGAGAGGAAGGAGCTGGTGGCGAGGGACGCCTTGGTGATGCCCAGGAGGGTCCTTTCGCCGACCGCGGGCCTCTGGCCCTCTTCAAGGGCTTCGTTGGCCTGCCTGATCTCATAGAGGCTGTAGAGGCCGCCGGGCAGAAGCCTGGTGTCGCCCACGTCGTCCACATGGATCTTGGAGAGCATCTGGCTCACTATGACCTCGATGTGCTTGTCGTTGATGTCGACGCCCTGCTGCCTGTATACCCTCTGTACCTCTTTGATCAGGTACTGGTAGACGCCGCCCACTCCGTTGAGGCGGAGTATGTCGTGGGGATTGAGGGGGCCCTTGGTCAGGCCGTCGCCCTTGGATACCTTGTCGCCGACCTTGACGTTGAGTCTGGCGCCGTAGGGTACCACATAGCGGGCTTCTTCCTCGCCCCTGACGGTGATGGCGGTCTTGTTGTCGTTGGTGGGCTCGATGGCCACGACCTCGCCGTTGATCTCGCAGATCTCGGCGACGCCCTTGGGCTTTCTGGCCTCGAAGAGCTCCTCTACACGGGGAAGACCCTGAGTGATGTCGTTGCCCGCGACGGAAATACCGCCGGAGTGGAAGGTCCTCATGGTCAGCTGGGTGCCCGGCTCGCCTATGGACTGGGCGGCGATGATGCCTACGGCCTCGCCTATGGTCACGTGCTCGCCGGTGGCCAGGTTCCTGCCGTAGCACTTGGCGCAGACGCCGTGCTCGCAGCCGCAGGTCATGACCGAGCGGATCTTGACGGTCTCGATGCCGGCCTTCTCGATGGCTTCAGCCTGATCGTCGCTGATCTCCTCGCCCGCCTCCACCAGCACTTCGCCGGAAGCGGGATCTATGACGTCTTCAAGGGCGGTCCTGCCGGAGATCCTGAGCCTCAGAGCCTCTATGGTCTCCTTGCCGTCGGTGAAGGCTCTCACTTCGATGCCTTCGTTGGTGCCGCAGTCGTTCTCGCGCACTATGACGTTGTGGGAAACGTCGACCAGACGTCTGGTCAGGTAACCCGAGTCGGCGGTACGCAGAGCGGTGTCGGCAAGGCCCTTTCTGGCTCCGTTGGAGGAGAGGAAGTACTCCATGACCGACAGTCCTTCGCGGAAGTTGGCGGTGATGGGCACCTCTATGGTCTTACCGGTGGCGTTGGCCATAAGGCCTCGCATTCCGCCGATCTGACGGATCTGGTTCTTGGAACCGCGGGCGCCGGAGTCTGCCATGATCTTCAGGTTGTTGTCGGCGGGCAGGCAGTTCATCAGAGCGTCGGCCACGTCGTCGGTGGCCTGGTGCCAGATCTCTATGACCTTCTCGTAGCGCTCGGCGTTGCTCATGAGGCCGCGCCTGTAGGCTGCCTGATACTTGTCGACCTTGGCCTGTGCCGCGGCGATGATCTGGGCCTTCTGGGGAGGCATGAGCATGTCGCCTATACTGATGGTGATGGCCGCCTTGGTGGAATACTTGAATCCGGTATCCTTGATGTGGTCCATCATCTTGACGGTCTCGGTGTTGCCGTGGCGCCTGAAGCAGCGGTCGATGATGTCGGTCAGGTCCTTCTTCTTGACGAGCCTGCAGATCTCCATGGAGAAGGGTCTCTCATCCCTGTCGGTGATGTAGCCCAGATCCTGGGGGATCTCCTCGTTGAAGATGAAGCGGCCTACGGTGGATTCGACCAGCTGCTGTCTCTCGCCGTCGCTCATCATGACCTTGACGCGGGCGTGGATGCCTATGGCTCCGGTCTGGTAGGCCATGAGCATCTCGGCTTCGTCGCAGAAGACCTTGCCGTCTCCCTTTTCGGGGACTCTCACAAAGCCGTCCCTTCTGCTCTTTACCTCGGTCGGGCTCAGGAGCTTGGTCTTAAGGCTTCCGTCGGCAGCCTCTTCGGCTGTGAGGGCTACTGTCAGGACCTTCTTTTCGGGATCCTTTTCCTTGGGATCTTCCCAGAACCACTCTTCGCCGTTTTCGCCGGTCCTTCTTTCGAAGGGCACTACGTCTTCGAACTCGTCGATGGCGTGGTCCTCGGTGCCGTCCTCCCTCACCTTCACGCAGGTGCCGGGGTAGGTCAGGTAGTAGGAGCCCAGTATCATGTCCTGAGTCGGGGTGGTGATGGGGGACCCGTCCTTGGGAGCCAGTATGTTGTTTACCGACAGCATGAGGAAACGGGCCTCGGCCTGGGCCTCTACGGAGAGAGGCACGTGGACTGCCATCTGGTCGCCGTCGAAGTCGGCGTTGTATGCGGTGCAGACCAGGGGGTGCAGCTTGATGGCCTTGCCTTCGACCAGGACAGGCTCAAAGGCCTGGATGCCCAGTCTGTGCAGGGTCGGGGCGCGGTTGAGGAGGACGGGATGATCCTTTATGATCTCATCCAGCACGT
>JAFRWQ010000106.1 GCA_017437925.1 Bacillota bacterium | reverse complement strand
GGCCAGCAGGGCCTCGGGCACGTTGCCCAGGATTATATCGGCCTCCTCCACCATGGCCCTGGTCACGAGGGACTGGGTGGTGTAGGTGATGGGGCAGCCCTTTGCCGCTGCCTCAAGGGCGGCCTTGCTCTCACCCTCGAATTCGAGGGTCGTAAGGATATTGTACATAATTACCTCCAAAAGTTATTTCACTGATATTATAATATATCATAAGAGAAAAGGCTAATGTGTAAAAATCCGACAATTAAGCCCTGTAATGCGGACGCAGGTTGTGATATGATCACTGTCCTGCGGGGCGATCCGGGCCCGCGGGTGTAACAGAAGGCGCAGAAGGGGGAAAGAGGCCCTTGTCATGAAGAGAAATTCCTTAAGCCGCAGCCGCATGGACCTGACAGAAGGTCCCCTGGCTGAAAACATAATACTGTACGCTCTTCCCATAATCGCAACGGGCATGCTGCAGCTGCTGTTCAACGCCGCCGACCTGGTGGTGGTGGGACGCTTCTGCGGCAGCGTATCGGTCGCAGCGGTCGGCGCTACCGGCGCCGTCATCAATCTCACCGTGACCCTCTTCATAGGTCTTTCGGTAGGCGTGGGCGTGCAGGTCGCGACGTCCTTGGGGGCGAAAGACTACGCAAGGGTCAGCGATACCGTACACACGGCCATCCCTCTCGGCCTTATCGGCGGAGTTGCCCTGACAGGTTTGGGCGCAGCCCTGACCCTTCCCCTCTTAAGGCTCATGAGCACCCCCGACGACGTCATAGGCCTTTCGGCCCTTTACATGAGGATATACTTCGCCGGCATGCCGGCAAGCCTTATCTACAATTACGGGGCGGCTGCCATGAGGGCCGACGGCGATACCAGAAGGCCGCTTTATTACCTTTCCACGGCCGGTGTCGTAAACGTTATCATGAACGTCATATTCGTGGTCTTCTTCGGCCTCGACGTGGCGGGAGTCGCCCTCGCCACAATAGCGAGCCAGTACCTTTCGGCCGGCCTCGTGCTGCTGGCCCTTAAAAGGGAGACGGGACCGATCCGCTTCGAGTGGAAAAAAATGAAGATCAGGAAGGAGCCCCTGCTGCAGATCGTCAGGATAGGCCTTCCCGCCGGGCTTCAGGGCGCCATGTTCTCCATCTCCAACACCATAATCCAGAGCTCCCTCAATTCCTTCGGATCCGTCGCCATGGCCGGCTGCGCCGCGGCTTCCAACATCGAGGGCTTCTGCTACGTCGCCATGAACGCCTTCAACCAGTGCGCCATGAACTTCATAGGCCAGAATTACGGGGCCGGTAAGTACGACAGGGTGAGAAAGGTCGTAAAGCTCTGCGTCCTTGACGTCGTAGCGGTCGGCCTCATCGTGGGCTGGACCGTCTACCTGTCCGGAAGGACCCTGCTGGGCATATACATCACCGACTCGGAGGACGCCATAGGCTACGGCCTCACCAGGATGAAGTTCATAAGCACAGTCCACTTCCTCAACGGCCTTCACGACACCATGACGGGAGTACTCAGGGGCCTTGGCTCATCCTTCGTCCCCATGGCGGTCACCGTCTTCGGAGTCTGCGTCACCAGGATAATCTGGATATACACGGTCTTCCAGATCCCGGCTTATCACAGCCTGGAGATGCTCTTCATTGTTTACCCCATATCCTGGATCATAACCTCGGCCATGCTCTTCGTCTGCTACGGGATACTGGCCAGAAAGAAGCTCCCCGTGCGGGGCCGCTGAGGCATTTTCGACGATTTCGAAGCTATATTCAAGCTTTATCTTCTAAAACAGCAAAATATGTGTTAATATATTCCGGACGGATGATCATCCGTTCGGAATTTTACTATGCGAAAGGTCATACAAAATGAGCGAAAGCTGCGATCATAACTGCGCAGAATGCGGACAGAGCTGCGCCGAAAGAGAAGCTCCCCAGAGCTTTCTCGCCCCGGCCAACAGCGAGTCAAATGTTAAAAAAGTCATAGGCGTCGTGAGCGGCAAGGGAGGAGTCGGAAAGTCCCTCGTGACCTCGCTTCTTGCCGGAGCGCTTCAGAAGGCAGGCCTTAAGGCCGCCGTGCTGGACGCGGACATCACCGGGCCTTCGATCCCCAGGATGTTCGGCGTTGACGAACCGGTATATTCCACCGGCCAGGTCATGTTCCCCGCCAAAAGCGCGGGCGGCGTAAAGCAGATGTCCATCAACCTCCTCCTCGACAACACCGAGGATCCCGTCGTCTGGCGCGGACCCATAATCGCGGGAGTCGTCAAGCAGTTCTGGAGCGACGTGGCCTGGGGCGATGTGGACTGTATGCTGGTCGATATGCCTCCCGGAACCGGCGACGTACCCCTTACGGTCTTCCAGTCCCTGCCCGTAGACGGAATAGTCGTGGTGACCTCCCCCCAGGAGCTGGTCTCCATGATAGTGTCCAAGGCGGTGAAGATGGCAGAGCTGATGAACATACCCGTGGTGGGCATAGTCGAGAACATGTCCTACTTCGAGTGCCCCGACTGCGGAAAAAGGCATTACATCTTCGGCGACAGCCACGTGGAGGAGCTTGCCTCCCGGTACGGCATAGAAAACGTCTGCCGCATACCCTTAAAGCCCGAGATCGCCGCTTTCTGCGACGAGGGAAGGGTCGAGGAACTGGATATTCCGTCTCTTAAGCCCCTGGTCGAGAGCCTGAGGAGTTAAACCATGAAAGAAATACTTGCTAAACTGCCGATGATAGTCGATCTGGCCATAGGCGCCATGCTCGTCATATCGGTGCTGGTGGGAAGCTACAGAGGACTGCTCAAGAGCATAATATATACCGTCAAAAATGTAGTCGCGATCTTCGGCGCGGCCTATGTTTCCAAGCTCTTCGAGCCCCAGGTGTCCGAGCTTCTGCTGCCCATATTCAAGAGAAAGATGGTCAATGTGGTCCTGGATAAGCTGCCCAGGACCCTTGAATCCCTGCAGATTCCGGAGGTCAATCTGGACTTCTCGGGCATGGGCCTCAACCTGAGCGCGGTCAACGAATACCTCAACCAGGTCAGGGCCAGCGCCAACAACAGCCTGCTGGCCACCACCAGCGAGGTCTACAGCCAGATGGCGGCCAGGATAGAAGAAGCGGCCGAGGGCCTGCTCTCCACCGCGGTAAGAGGCCTCCTCTTCATAGTGGCATTCTTTGTGATACTCATATTCTTCGCCATCTTCCTCGGCATACTCGACAACCTGGTCGAGCTGCCGGTGATCAAGACCTTCAACCATATGGGAGGCGCCATACTGGGCCTGCTGCAGGCTGCGCTCATAATCTGGCTCATACTCTACGTGCTGAAGCTCACCAATCTCTCAATGTTCGACGATTTTGCCGAGACCACCATCCTGTACAACTATTTCTGGACACACAGCCCGCTGGACGCCACCAACTTCCTCAAGGACAACGCACACACCCTGGTGTCGGCCGTATCGGGCAAGCAGTAAACCGCGCGGAGCCTTAAGGCTCCGCTTTTTTGCGCAACAGGAGGTATATCATGCTGCTTAAAACAGACGTTTTCTCACCCCAGCGCTTCACATCCAAGGGACCCGCGGTCATAAAGGGCAAGGAGATCCCCTACGAGACGGTCTGCGAAGACAACGTTTTCTACGCCGAGGACGGAAGCCCCGAGGCCTCCCTCTTCTCCTATTCCTACTTCCGCTCCGATGTTGAGGACAGGAGCGGCAGGCCGGTCCTCTTCTGCTTCAACGGAGGCCCCGGCTCATCTTCCACCATGGTACACGTGGGCTTTTTGGGCCCGGTCAGAGTCAAATACGGGGATGTGGACGGAGACGGAGTGCCCCTTCCTCCCTATGAGGCCGTAAACAACGACGACTGCCTGCTGGACATCGCCGATATAGTCATCATGGACGCCATAGGCACCGGCTACGGCAGACTGCTCAACGAGGCAAAGAAGGACAAATACTGGGGCACCGAGCCCGACGCGGAGGCCTGCCTCACCTTCGTCCAGAGCTGGCTCACCAGGTATAAGAGATGGAAGAGCCCCAAGTATATAGTCGGCGAGAGCTACGGCTGCACCAGAGGCGCCAAGATGATAGGCATGGGAGCCTCGGGCACCGACAGGTCCTACGGAGTCGCCTTCGACGGCGCGGTCTTCATCGGGAACACCGTCAGCACATTCAAGGAGAGAGCCGGCGCGGCCCTGATCTACCCCGTGATGCTGGTCCCCACCGCCGCGGCCGTCAACTGGTACCACAACAGGCCGACCCGCCAGAGCTGCGAGGAATTCGCCAAAGAAGCCGCCGCCTGGGCCGACGAAGAGTACCTGGCCGCCCTCTACAAGGGCGAAGAGCTGAGCTCAAGAGAGAGGGAAAAGGTCATAAAGAAACTGATGTACTATACCGGGGTCTCCCGCAAGTACCTCGAGGACAGGGACCTTATCGTAGATCCCGTGGGCATAAGGTCCGAGATCGCTGCCGAATACGGCCTGCACACCGGAAGGCTTGACGCAAGGGTGACCAGGCCTCTGTTCGAGCCCCTTCAGTCCGAGTTCGGGCCCGAAAAGGGCGGAAGCGACCCCTCGGCTGTCAAGTACGATCCCCTCTTTGAAGGTGTGCTTCTCGGGACCGTCGCCCCCATGCTGGGCATAGACAGCGAGAGGAACTTCGTATCCTCCCAGCACCTCTGGAAGACCTGGAACCGCGAGCTCAAGGGCCCCAGCACCGCAGACTGCTTAAGCGACGCCATGAGGAACTTCCCCACCATGAAGGTCCTCTTCATGAACGGCTGGTACGACCTTGCCACCGTCACCGGCGCCATGTGGTACATGCTGAGGCATTCCCACCTGCCCATGGACAGGGTGGACGTCAAGTACTACGAGACCGGCCACATGGT
>JAFRWQ010000010.1 GCA_017437925.1 Bacillota bacterium | reverse complement strand
CCATCATGGAGCGGACAGCTTCCTCCGCTTCTTCCGCGGTCTGGGCGATGATGACGCCCTTGCCCAGGGCCAGGCCGTCCGCCTTAACCACAGTGGGCAGGGGGCAGCCGTCTATGTAGGCCAGGGCCTTCTCCATGTCGTCGAAGGTCTCGTATTTTGCGGTGGGGATGCCGTACTTCTTCATGAGCTCCTTGGAAAAGACCTTGCTGCCTTCGATGATGGCGGCAGCCTTGTTGGGGCCGAAGCAGGGAATGCCCTTCTCTTCGAGCAGGTCGACGGCGCCCAGGACCAGGGGGTCGTCGGGCGCTACCACGGCGTAGTCGATCGCGTTCTTCACCGCGAAGTCGGCTATGCCTTCGATGTCCGTTGCCTTGATGGGAACGCAGACGGCGTCCTTCGCCATTCCGCCGTTGCCGGGCAGGGCGTATATGACCTCGACGCTGCTGTTCTCTTTGAGTTTTTTGATGATGGCGTGCTCTCTTCCGCCGCCTCCCACTACAAGAAGCTTCATGTTTACTCCTTTTCAGTATCCTTTAGTGATGGAACAGCCTCATTCCAGTGAATGAGAGGGTCATGCCGTACTTGTCGCAGCACTCGATGACCGCGTCGTCCCTGATGCTGCCGCCCGGCTCCGCCACGTAGCTTACGCCGCTCTTGTGCGCCCTCTCTATGTTGTCGCTGAAGGGGAAGAAAGCGTCGGAGGCCAGGGAGACTCCGGTGATGGTGTCGAGATACGCCCTCTGCTCTTCGGGAGTGAAGGGCTCGGGCTGCTCGCTGAAGTACTTCTGCCAGACTCCGTCGGCGCATACGTCCTCTTCGTTCCGGTTGATGTAGCCGTCGATGGCGTTGTCGCGGTCGGGCCTGCCCAGACCCTGCTTGAAGGGCAGAGCCAGGACCTTGTCGGCCTGCCTGAGGAACCAGGTGTCGGCCTTGCCTCCGGCCAGCCTGGTGCAGTGGATGCGGGACTGCTGTCCGGCGCCCACGCCTATGGCCTGGCCGTCCACCGCGTAGCACACCGAGTTGGACTGGGTATACTTGAGGGTGATCAGAGCGACTATGAGGTCTCTCTTGGCGCTGTCGGGCAGCTCCTTGTTGGCGCTCACCAGGTTGGCCAGCAGCTCCTCGCTGATCTTGAAGTTGTTCCTGCCCTGCTCGAAGGTGACTCCGAATACCTGCTTGCGCTCCTGTACGGCGGGCACGTAGTCGGGATCTATCTTCACTACGTTGTAGCTGCCGTTCCTCTTGGCCCTTAGAATTTCAAGGGCTTCGGGCTCATAGCCGGGAGCGATGACGCCGTCGGAGACCTCGCGCTTTATGAGCTTGGCGGTGGTCACGTCGCAGACGTCGGAGAGGGCTACCCAGTCGCCGAAGGAGCAGAGCCTGTCGGTGCCTCTGGCTCTGGCGTAGGCGCAGGCGAGGAGCGAATCGTCCAGGCCCTTGACGTCGCTGACGAAGCAGGCCTTTTTAAGCTTTTCGGGAAGAACGGTGCCGACTGCTCCGGAGGTGGGGCTCACGTGCTTAAAGGACGCCGCGGCGGGAAGGCCCAGGGCCTCCTTCAGCTCCTTGACCAGCTGCCAGGAGTTGAGGGCGTCGAGAAAATTGATGTAGCCGGGACGGCCGCTTAAAACTTCCACGGGAAGCTCGCTTCCGTCGTGCATGTAGATCTTTGCCGGCTTCTGATTGGGGTTGCAGCCGTATTTGAGCTCGAATTCCTTCATTTTTCCCTCCGTTTTACTCGTTCTTGTTTATGATCCTGTCGCAGTACTCACCGGTCTTGAGGTCGGTGTAGCGCACGTAGAGAGATATCTTGTTGTCCTCGTCGAGAGCTTTCCAGAGCTTCTCGGTGAAGCAGTCTATGCAGTCGCAGGTCGCGACCCTTTCGGGCTCTCCCTGGAAGGTCGGTATGGGATTGCCGTTGCACACGTAGGTGTGGATGAAGTGGGCAAGGCCGGCCTTCGCGGGATAGCTGAAGGTGTAGCGGGCGCAGGCGCTGCCCTCGGGGTCAACGCTCTTCAGTATGCTCATCTCGTAGATGAGGGATCCCTCTTCAAAGCTCAGGACCGAGCTGATCCTCGGGGTGAGGTTGGGAGCGTCGGGCTCGAACTCCCTGCTTTCGAGGGCTTTGCTCATTGTCATGCCGGCCTTAAAGCCTTCATAGATGGTGTCGGTCTGGTCGCCGTTGGTCACTATGAGCCTGTTCTCAAACATCCTTACCGCCGCGTAGATGATGAGGCTGGGGTCCTCCACCTTCGAGGCGTCGAAGGGCTCGGTGAAGAGCTCGCCGCCCTTCTTAACGAAGACCCTGTTGCGGGAGTTGGCGCTTCTTCCCATGATGAAATATGCGGAGACCGCCTTTGTACCGTCCGGAGTGAGGCCGCTTATTATGCCCCTTCCCACGTAGGAATTGCCCTCGATGAGCTCGGCGATATCGTTTATCTTATAAATGTCCATTGAACTTCCTCTTTGTATATTATTCTGCCGATCCGGGACGCGCATGCCCTGTCGGACGCGCTTCCAGCCTCAGTTCTTTCCTTCGACGATCTTTTTGCATACGAGCTCGCAGGCTGCGGGCAAAAGCTTCCATTCGGCCTGCTCCATCACCCTTCTCTGAAGTATCTCGGGGGTATCCCCCTCCATGACCTCCACAGCCTTCTGCATTATTATCTCGCCCCCGTCGGGCACCTCGTTGACGAAGTGGACGGTGGCGCCGGTGACCTTGACCCCCTTGGCCAGGGCCGCCTCGTGGACCTTTAGGCCGTAAAAGCCCTCGCCGCAGAACGAGGGTATCAGAGACGGATGTATGTTTATTATCCTGTGATCCCAGCGGGATGTAAAGGCCGGGGTCAGTATGGACAGGAAGCCCGCCAGCACTATGAGCTCTATTCCTCTATCCGCAAAAAGAGCGTTCAGGCAGGCCTCGAAGCCTTCCTGACCGCCGTTCTCCTTTTTGCTCACAAAAATACCCTCTATGCCGGCCTTCTTCGCCCTTTCGAGGGCATATGCCTTCCTTCTGTCGGAGACGACCAGCACGATCTCTCCGCTGTGTATGATGCCGGCCTCCTGGGCGTCTATGAGGGCCTGAAGATTGGTCCCGCCCCCGGAGACCAGCACCGCTATCCTGGCTTTATCTTTCATGAATCACTCCAGAATGATCTTGTCCTCAGAGCTTACGATCTCTCCCACCCTGTAGGCGTCTATGCCTTCGGCCTTAAGTATCCCGACGGCCTTTCCGCACTCCTCTGCGGGAACTATGACCACCATGCCGACGCCCATGTTGAAGGTGTTGAACATGTCTCTGTCGGAGATGGCAAAGCCCTTCGCCGTGCTCTCGGCCTGGATGGCTTTAAAGACGGGCAGCACCTTTACGTCGGAGGCTTTGATCTTGGCCCCCAGTCCGTCGGGTATGCTCCTGGGAACGTTCTCGTAGAAGCCTCCTCCGGTGATGTGGCTGAT
>JAFRWQ010000105.1 GCA_017437925.1 Bacillota bacterium | reverse complement strand
GACGTTTCCGAGATCGAAGGCCGGATCGTCCTCGTTGTGGGCGAAGAGCAGACTGCCGTCGGGCTTTCTCAGCATGGCCGTGGTGCAGCCATCCTGCTTTTTGAAAAACTCGGGGGAATACATGAGAAGGGTCGCATATCTTGACATGCCGGAGCCGTCGGCCCTGCCGTAAGCTTCCTGAAGAAGCGCCGGATAAGCCTTCTTAAGCTTTTCTTCCAATCCCTTTACGAAATCGAGAGTGCTCTCCTTTTCAAGGACTTTCTCGTATTTTTCCGCTTCGGACTGCAGCCTCTCCTTAAAGTACTCACCTACCTGATATCCGGTCTCGTACTCGTTTCCTCTGACTTCAAAAAACCTCATAAGATCCTCCTGGTCTATATTTCACTTGCTTTGCGGCCGAATAGACCGCCGGCGATGATACCCGCAAAGGCCGGAAGCATCCAGCCGAGCCCCATGTCCGACAGCGGAAGAAGGGACGAACCCAGATCCGCCCGCAGAGATCCGTCGATCACGGACCAGCTGACGGCGGCAAAGGTCAGAGCCGCGCCCAGTTTATACGACGAGGGTCTCGCCTTCCCGAACACCGACAGCATTATACATATCATTATAACAGGATAAATGATCTCAAGCAAAGGTCCTGCAAAGCGAATTATGTTGGAGAGACCGATATTTGAGATCACAAAGCTGAAGAATACGCTGGCGACTATTATCCTGCCGTAAGAATCTTTCAATGAAAACAGCTGCTCGAAGGTCCTCGCGCAGGACGAGAGCACTCCGACAGCGGTGGTAAGGCAGGCCAGAAGCACGATGACCGCAAGCATTATCTTGCCCGCTTTGCCGAGGACCAGTTCAGTTATGGCGACAAGAAGCTCGGCCTGATCCAGCTCCGGTGAAAAGACCGAAGATGTGACGGCGCCCAGATAGCACAGGCCCATGTAAACTGTGAAAAGGCCTGCGACAGCTATAAGAGCCGACATGGCGAAGCAGCGGATCCGTCGGCGCGGTTCTATCCTGTGCTCTTCGGCGCTGAAGGTGAGCATGGTGTAGAAGAGAGCGGCGCCCAGCATATCCATGGTCTGATAGCCGGCCAGGAGCCCGTCCTTTGACGCCTGCGAGGCGGGAACTTCAAGCTCTATGGGGCAACGCAGCGTCATGATCCCCCTTATTATGAGCAGAGTAAGGCCCGCCAGCAGTACCGGGGCCAGAAAGCGTCCTATGGTCTCAACTACCTTTGAGGGATTGATGCAAAGAAAGAGTACTGCGGAGAAAAAGACGAAAGTAACTATCCAGGACGAAAGCTCCGGAAAGAGCGTTTTGAAAGACAGGGAGAAGGTCGTTGCGGCTGTCCTGGGGGCTACGATCAGGGGGCCCAGGATAAGGGCGTTGAGGGCGACTATGAGCTTTGATACCATCGGGCCCAGGTTGTCCATTATCTCTTTGAAGCCGCCTTTTTTCAGCGCGCAGGCCACTATGCAGAACCCCGCAAGGCCCGCGTCTACCAGTATATAAAACAAAAACCCGGTAAACCAGGAACTTCCGCTGTGAAGGCCCAGATACGCGGGAAAGATGAGGTTGCCGGCTCCGAAAAAGGTCGCGAAGGTGGCCATGCCCATGACCATTACATATGAACGTGTCGAGCTGCTGCGCATATTCTTCGTCCTCCGTTTGATAAAAAGCATAGCGTTTTTGTGTGGAGAATGCAAAGTTTTCTTACATTTAATCCATAATTTGTTTGTTAACACAATTAACCGGCGGCAATATAATAGTCCGCCCCTAAAAAAGGGCGGACCGTTTCGTTTTTAACAGGACGCGCGGCTTTCAGCCGCTGTCTTGGCGCTATGCGAGAAGCTCTCTGAGGTTCACGACCTGTATACCCTCGCTCTCGAGGGCGGCCCTTATCCTGCCCGCGAAGGCGACGGCCTTGGGTCCGTCTCCGTGGACGCAGACCGAATCGGCCCTGATATCGATGTCCTTTCCGGTAATGGCGGTGACCTTTCCTTCCCTTATCATGCGAAGCACCCTCTTCACCGCTTCGTCCTCGTCGGTGATCAT
>JAFRWQ010000104.1 GCA_017437925.1 Bacillota bacterium | reverse complement strand
TGATCAGGGCCCACAAGCCCACCGGCTGCGTGGTGAGGGACCCCGAGACCTTCCTTCCGTTCTACAGGGAGTACGAAGAGGAGATGAAGGACCTGCCCCCGAATTACAGGGGTTAGGCAGCGCCGTGCGGCATATAGGGAGGAATCATGAAAAAGACAGCGATAGTGACCGGAGGCAGCAGGGGCATAGGCTACGCCGTAGCGGAAAGGCTGGGCAGGGACGGCTGCAACGTGGTGATATTCGCCACCGGCCCCGCAGAGAAATACGGCGAAAGCCTTGAAAAACTAAGCAAAGAGGGCATAGCCTGGCATTATGTTCAGGGCTCTTTGGACAGCGCATCCGACAGGGAAAGGCTGGTGAAAGAAGCCATAGAACGCTTCGGCCGGATAGACATACTGGTAAACAACGCGGGGGTCGCTCCCCTTGTAAGAAACGACCTCCTCGAAATGACTGAGGAGAGCTTCGACCGTGTGGTCGGCATCAACGCCAAGGGTACTCTCTTTCTCACCCAGCTGGTGGCAAAGCAGATGATAGCCCAAGACCGGGTCTTCGCGGGCAAAGGCCACATAGTCAACGTGGGCTCCTGCTCCGCCGAGGTCTCGTCGGTCAGCAGGGGAGAGTACTGCGTCTCAAAGGCCGCGGTCTCCATGCTCACGACCCTCTTCGCCGACAGGCTGGCCGGCGAGGGCATAGTGGTCAACGAGGTGAGGCCCGGGGTCATAGCGACCGATATGACAAGCGTTGTAAAGGGCAAGTACGACAAGCTCATAGAAGAAGGAGCGTTCCCCATAGCCAGATGGGGGCAGCCCGAAGACGTTGCCAACGTGGTCGCAATGTTCTGCTCGGACCAGGTCCTCTATACCACCGGCAATTACGTCGACGTGGACGGGGGCTTTCACATCAAGAGGCTGTAGATCCTTATATTTCAAGGCTTTGGGCGGGAGGGCCTCGTTATGAAAGTAAATGAAAAGGCGATGTATTGCGCCGTGGTCGGCAGCGGAGCCGCAGGACTTTCCGCAGCGGCAAGGCTGTGGCAGGGCGGAGTAAGAGACATCGCCGTTATAACCGAAGACCTCAAGGCCGGAACCTCCAGGAACACCGGCTCCGACAAGCAGACCTACTACAAGCTTTCTCTGGCCGCAGGCGACAGGGACCGCGTCCTCGACATGGCCGAAGACCTCTTCGCGGGAGGCTGCGTCGACGGGGATACGGCTCTTTGCGAAGCGGCCCTGTCCGCCAGGTGCTTTTTCAGCCTGCTGGAGCTGGGAGTGCCTTTCCCCGACACCCAATACGGCGAATTCATGGGGTACAAGACGGACCACGACAGGGGAAGGAGGGCGACCAGCGCCGGTCCCTATACCTCGAGGCTGATGACCGAAAGCCTTGAAAAATACGTTCTTGAGCAGGGCATACCGGTCCTGGACGGCCTGCAGATGATAAAGCTGCTGGTCTCGGGCGGAAGGGTCAGAGGCCTGCTCTGCCTCGACACCAAAGCGCAAAAAGAAGAGTACGTCATCATCTGGTGTCCCAACGTTATATTGGCGACGGGAGGCCCCGCCGGCATGTACAGGGACAGCGTATACCCGGTATCCCAGCTGGGCTCCAGCGGGGCGGCCTTTGAGGCCGGAGCTTTGGGTAAGAACCTGACCGAATGGCAGTTCGGCATGGCGTCGCTCAGGCCCAGGTGGAACGTCAGCGGCAGCTACATGCAGGTCCTGCCCAGGTTCGTCTCCGCCGATAAGGACGGCAGCGACGAGAGAGAATTCTTAAGCGAATTCTACAAAGATCCCGGCGAAATGAACAGCGCCGTCTTCCTCAAGGGCTATCAGTGGCCCTTCGACGCGGCCAAGGCGATGGGAGGCTCCTCGGTCATAGACCTTCTGGTCTACAGGGAGACCGTAATGAGGGGAAGAAGGGTCTTCCTCGACTTTACGAAGAACGCCGGAGGAAAAGAGACAGACTTTTCTTCGCTTTCCGATGAGGCCCGCGCTTACCTTGAGCAGGCGGACGTATGCTTCGGCACCCCCATAGAGCGCCTTTCGAAGATGAACCTCCCCGCTGTGAACTTTTATCTGGACCACGGGGTGGACCTTCGCAGAGAAAAGCTCGAGATCGCTGTCTGCGCCCAGCACAACAACGGGGGGCTTTCGGCCGACGCCGGCTGGGAGACCTGCGTAAAGGGCCTCTTTGCCGTTGGCGAGCTCTGCGGAAGCCACGGTGTCACAAGACCGGGAGGCTCCGCCCTCAACGCGGGCCAGGTCGGGGCCTTAAGGGCCGCGGGACGGGTACGTTTAAGAAAGCTTCACGAAGAAGAGCCCAAACTTGACGAGACAATGAAGACCGCTTTAAGAAAAGAGGCAGAAAGCTTCGCGAGGCTCCCGTCCGAAGTACGTGGAGACATCCCGGCGTCTGCCCTACGGGAGGGAGCCGCGGCCCGGATGAGCGCTTCCGGAGGGATGATAAGAAGCAAAGAAGGCC
>JAFRWQ010000103.1 GCA_017437925.1 Bacillota bacterium | reverse complement strand
GGGAGGAAGACCCGAAAGATCCGACCGTCCCGACAGGAGCGACAAGGGCGGAGCCCCCTCCGGCGACCGCAGGACCTCCCAGGGCGGAAGGCCCCAGAGCGGACAGCAGGGCGACCGCAAGAGCTTCTCCAAGAAACCGGCAGGCAAGCCCGACGGTTCCCGCGAGAAGGTAGTCGCCTACACCGCTCCCGCCGACGACAGCAGAAGGGGAGGACGCAAGGACTCCGGCAAGAAGGTCGCCGACAAGAACAGCAGAGACAAGAGGGAGAAGTTCGATCAGATCCCGACCGACCTCACCCGCAGCATAAAGAAGAAGCACAGCAAGTACAAGGACAGGACCGAGCTCGAGCCCACCGCCGAGCAGGAGATCATCCAGGAGGCCCAGGCCACCGGCAGCGTCCTCATCGACGTGCCCATCACCCTGGCCGGATTCTGCGAGCGCATCGAAAGAAGCACCTCCCAGGCCATCATGGCCCTCATGAAGATGGGCATCATGGCCAACATCAACCAGAACCTGGACGAAGAGACCGCTGTGCTCCTCGGCATAGAGCTGGGCGTCTCGGTAATGGTAAACCACAACGAGGAGATAGAGGACGAGGACGGCATAGACAAGTCCGCGGACAGGGAGTCCGATCTTGTCCCCAGAGCGCCCATAGTCACCGTCATGGGCCACGTCGACCACGGCAAGACCTCTCTGCTCGACGCCATCAGAAAGACCAACGTGACCGCCGGAGAAGCCGGAGGCATCACCCAGCACATCGGAGCTTCCGAGATCGAGATCAACGGACAGCACATAGTCTTCCTCGACACCCCGGGCCACGAAGCCTTTACCGCCATGCGCGCAAGAGGCGCCATGATCACCGATATTGCGGTGCTGGTGGTCGCGGCCGACGACTCGGTCATGCCCCAGACCATAGAATCCATATCCCACGCCAAGGCCGCGGGAGTCCCCATCATAGTCGCCATCAACAAGATGGATAAGCCCACCGCCAACCCCGACATGGTCAAGACTGACCTCTCCAACAACGGCGTCCTGGTAGAAGACTGGGGCGGCGACACCATCTGCGTCCCCGTCTCCGCCAAGACCGGCATGGGCATACAGAACCTGCTCGAAATGATACTGATGCAGGCCGAGATGCTCGAGCTCAAGGCCAATCCCAACAGACTGGCCATGGGTACCGTCATCGAAGCAAGGCTCGACAAGGCCAGAGGCCCAGTCGCGACCCTGCTGGTGACCAACGGCACCCTCCACACCGGCTCCGCCATCGTAGCCGGCATGGCAGCGGGCCGCGTCAGAGTCATGACCAACCCCAAGGGCGAGGTCATCAAGAAGGCCGGACCCTCCAGGGCAGTCGAGATCACCGGACTCACCGACGTCCCCGAAGCCGGCGACGAGTTCTATATGGTGAAGGACGAAAAGACCGCCCGCGAGATCTCCGAGAAGAGAAAGCTCAAGCTGAGAGAAGACGTGATGGCCAAGTCCTCCGCCGTATCCCTTGAAAAGCTCTTCAGCCAGCTCTCCGAAGGCGAGGTCAAGGACCTCAACATCATCATCAAGGCCGACGTCATGGGTTCCGTGGGAGCCCTGGAGCAGTCCCTTGAGAAGCTGCACAACGAGAACGTCAGGGTACGCATCATACACACCGGCGTAGGCGCCATCAACGAGAGCGACGTCATGCTGGCCTCCACCTCCAACGCGGTCATCATAGGCTTCAACGTGCGTCCGTCCTCGGCAGTCCAGGCCCAGGCCGACCAGGAAGGCGTCGAGATCAGGACCTACAGGGTCATCTACGAGATCATCGACGACATCGAGGCCGCCATGAAGGGCATGCTGGCACCCGAGTTCAAGGAAGTAATACTTGGCAAGATCGAGGTCCGCGAGATCTTCAAGGTCTCCAACGTGGGAACCATCGCAGGCTCCTACGTGACAGAGGGCAAGGTCACCCGCTCCGCCAAGCTGAGGCTTGTCAGGGACGGCATAGTGATACACGAGGGCGAGATCGGATCCTTAAGAAGGTTCAAGGACGACGTCCGCGAGGTTGCCCAGGGCTACGAGTGCGGTATCTCCATAGACAGATTCAACGACATCAAGGTGGGCGACATCATCGAAGCCTACACCATGGAGGAGGTCAAGAGAGCTTAAGCTATGGGCAGATCGCACAGACCTCAGCGCCTCGCTGAGGAGATAAAAAAGACCGTCGGCTCCATGCTCATTACGGGAAGGCTCAAAGACCCCCGCTTTCAGGGCATGATAGCGGTGAGCGACGTTGAAGTCTCAAGGGACGGAAGCTACGCGACCATATATGTCACCGCCATGGGATACGACCCGACGCTGGACCTTTCGGAGAGCGAAAAGCAGAGCATCATGCGCGCCTTCGAGAGCAGCAGCGGGTATATAAGAGGGGAGCTGGGCAAGAACCTTAAGGTCCGCCACGTCCCCGAGCTCATCTTCAAGGTCGACAACTCCTTCGAGTACGGCAAGAAGATGGACGCTCTTCTGGACAGCCTGGACATCAGGCCCGAGGATCCCGAAGACAAAGACGAAGAGGAAGACATCGAGGATATCTACAGATAATGCGCGATTATTCCGGGATAATAAGACTTATTAAAGCGTCGGAGAGGATACTGGTCTTCACCCACGCCAATATGGACGGAGATGCCCTGGGTTCAGCCGGGGCTCTTTGCCGTTCATTGAGGGCCATGGGAAAGAAGGCCTTTCTGCTTGCGGAGAAGCCCTGTCCCGAGTATCTGGCCTTTCTCGCTGAGGACTGGCTGGTCTTTGAGGCCCCTTACGCGCCGGATCTTTCGATAGCCGTCGACATGGGCCAGGACAGCAGGCTCGAGGGTCTTAAGGACGTGTTTTACAGCGCTCCCGAAAGGCTGTGCATAGACCACCACGTGAGGACAGAGGATTTCTGCGAGGTCTTCGCCG
>JAFRWQ010000102.1 GCA_017437925.1 Bacillota bacterium | reverse complement strand
TCAGGCGCTCCGCCCCTTTTGAGGTTTCCGGCGTTGATCCTGCGCAGCTGCTGCCATAGGCCCCCCGGAGACTTTACCACGGGCCGGCAGCGCCCCCCTGTATGTCTCCGGGTCCGCTCCAGTCGCTGTTTTATAAGGCGCTCACCTTTTGCGCCTGTAAGCCTGGCTTGTTTAAGCTGCCACCAGGCCCCCGGCGCTGTTATTTGCCTCGGATCGCCTTTCATCTTCCCCGTCTTTTATCCAGGTTTACGCTGCACCCCCTGGCGGCCCCTCAGAGCCGTTTTCTGTATTCAGTTGTGGTTTTTATCAATAAACGTAATAAAGACGCCAGGCGGCCGATTTTGGCCGTCAGCGCCTTTCTACGTCACGATAACATCATTAAAAATTATGATCGTAAAATGATCACCATTCTGTGAGACGTTTACTTGTGGGAAATCAGCTCCGTCCTGAGCAGCGTCAATAAAAAGCCCATTTACGATGGTTTCCACTTCCTGGGCTGTTTCTGCTGTAATGATCTTCATGCAGCGCTGAATATATAGCTTACGTTCCTTTTTCATACCCTACCCCACCAATAAAAAAGCGGCCTTTCGGCCGCTGCTCTTCCGTATTAATTGATATTTTAGGAATAGATAACTATTTCACCTGCATATCCCCCACCGCAGCATCGCCTGATCGACCGGAGGCTGAATAAGAACGCGTCCCGAAGGCTCAGAATGCCCTCAGAACGCGTTTATGTTTATTGATCGTATAGTTTACTCAGAAAGCCTTTAGACGTTTCAGAGCCCTTTTTAAAGCCTTTCCGGGCTTTGTGTCAAATCAAGCTTCATCAACTATAAGCCTTTCTCAAACCTCGAATACTCTGTGTCTTTCTTAGGCCTCGTATACTCTGCTTCCTCCGAGATAAGTCGCAAGTACCTTAATGTCCTTGATGCTGCCCGCGTCGGTCTTGAACGGATCCTGCGCGAGGATCACGAAGTCTGCCAGCATGCCCGGCTTTATGCAGCCCTTGATGTCTTCGTCAAAGCTTGAGAAAGCTCCGGCCTTGGTATAGCTGTCCAAGGCTTCCTGAACGGTGAAAGCCTCATGAGGAAGATAAGGCCCTGCCCCTCTGGTACTGCATCTGGTCACAGCGCACTGTATACCCTTTAAGGCGTCGGGGAGCTCCACCGGGCAGTCGGTCCCGTTGCTCACGGTAACTCCCTTGTTCATAAGGGTCTTCCAGCTGTAGCTGCTCGAAGCCAGCTCCTTGCCTACTCTCACCTCGACTATATTGATGTCGTAGTCGAGGAAGATGGACTGGGCATAGATGTGCATATTGAGCCTTGCCATGCGCTCCAGCTGGTCGGGTCTTGTGATCTGGCAATGGACTATGCCGCAGCGGTGATCTTCGGGATGATACTTCTCAAAGGCGGCCTCATAGGCGTTGAGGACCATGTCGAGGCAGGCGTCCCCTATGGCGTGGACCGCTACCTGCATGCCGTTCTTAACGGCCAGGTCTATCATCACGTTGAGCTGCTCCTGGTTAAAGACCGGAAGACCTTTTGTTGAAGGATCGTCGGCGTAAGGTATTGAAATATAAGCGGTCCTGGCTCCAAGGGCTCCGTCTCCCAGCATCTTTAAGGGTCCGATCATGAACATATCGGTCCCGACACCGGTGTGATTTCCATTGTCCATGAAGCTCTGAAGAAGCTCGGGCCCGGTAAAGTTTGCCTGCTCGTAGACTCTTACGGTGAGTTTGCCTTCTGCTTCGAGTTCCTTATAGGCCTCGTTCACCAGCTCCCACTGCCCTCTTCCGGCGCCGTAGTCGTCGGTCTGACTGCTGGTCACTCCGTAGGAATTGAGGGCCGCGCAGGCCTTGAGGATCCTTGCTTTGATCTCTTCCTTGCCGGGCACGGGGACCTTTGAATAGGCAAAGCCCATGGCGTTGTCGAAGAGCCTTCCGTCGAGCACGCCATTCTCGCGGCCTATGTTTCCGCCGTCGGGTATCGGGGTATCGAGGGTGATGCCTGTGAGCTCAAGAGCCTTGCTGTTGAGGACCAGGCAGTGTCCGCAGGCCCTGGTGATCAGTATGGGCATCTCGGTCGATACCTTGTCCAGATCGAACCTGTCGGGCATGCGGTCCGTATCGCTGAAATAGTCCTGGTTCCAGCCCCTTCCGGTGAGCCAGGAGCCCTCGGGCCATTCGTTGGAATCCTTGAACTCCTTAAGGTACTCGAGCATCCCTTCAAGGCTATCCGTATGCTGACCCAGCAGGGCTGAGGAAAAAGACACTCCGTAGTTTAAAAGATGCATGTGGCTGTCGTTGAAACCGGCGCAGACGAAGGCTCCCTTAAGGTCTTCGCAGACGTCGCCCTCCCCTGCCAGAGCAAGGGCTTCGGCGTCGGAACCGGCGAAGACGAACCTGTCATCTTCGGTCGCAAATGCGCTGACCAGGGGAAGCTCTCCGGTGTATACCGCTCCGTTGTAGTAGATGCGCTTCATATATGCCTCCTGTAAGCTTGATCCCGGGCCCGGTCTTATCGCGGCTGCGGGTCATTTTACGTGCCGCTCATGGGGCGGCAGCCTGCTTTACAATATAAGAGACCGCCTTTTCAGAGCGGTCTCGCAAAGTCCTTACCGGGCCGGCTGTCGGGGGGATACCGTTAACGCGCGGCCCGGCGGACAATGTTGCTACTTGACTTTTACCCTGCTTTCCCCTGTCCTCTCCGACTGCAGCTGGGCCTTTCTCTCATAGAGCTTCTTCTGGAGAGCTTCATCGGTGTAAGCGTTGAGAGAGAGGAAGACCTGGGCGAGCACAGCCTTGTGAAGGCCGGCGAAGCCTACGGGGCCAGTGCAGTTGGGAAGGAAGGCTTCCTCGTGGCATCTCGCGCCGTCGGTATTGCCTATGCCCATGTTGCAGCCCAGGGTCGGGCAGGCCCAGGAGACGTTGCCCACGTCGCTGGAACCGCTGGGGGCTTCGATCTCGGTGCTTACTTCGGAAATGCCTGCTTCCTTCATGCAGGCAGCCATCTCATCGATGAGGAAAGGGTTGATCTTCAGGTTGTCGAAGCTGTTCTCAACGAACTGGTATTCCATGGTGGAACCGGTCATGAGGCAGGCGCCTTTGGCGCAGTTGATGACCTTTTCGACCAGCTCGTTGACGTAGTTCCTGTCGGCGGCCCTGACGTACCAGAGGCTCTCGGCGAGGGCGGGCACCACGTTGGGGGCGAGTCCTCCGTTGGAGATTATGCCGTGGATCCTGGCGTCGGAGGTCACATGCTGGCGCAGAGCGTTGACTCCGTTGAACATGAGGTAGGCGGCGTCAAGGGCGTTGACTCCCCTTTCGGGAGCTCCGGCGGCGTGGCTGGATACTCCGTGGAAGGTGAACCTTAAGCTGTCCATGGCCAGATACTGGCTGCCAAGCCTGGTCTCGGTGCCTCCGCCGATGTGGATCTGCATCGCCAGATCGCAGTCGTCGTAGCAGCCGGCGTCGACCATGTTGATCTTGCCTCCCACGGTCTCTTCCGCGGGGCTTCCTGCGTAGACTATGCTTCCGGTGAAGAGTCCCCTGTCGTGCATCATCTTGAGCACGTGGGCGGCTCCGAAGGTGTTGGCCGCGATCCAGTTGTGGCCGCAGGCGTGGCCGTTCTGATCCTGATTGGGACCGTAGCCGGGCAGAGCGTCGTACTCCGCCAGGAAGCAGACCCTGGGATGTCCTTCGCCGTACTCGGCCATGAAAGCGGTCTCCACGCCCGCTACGGGCCTTGTGACTCTGAAGCCTATCTCTTCAAGCTTCTCGCAGAGGTAGGCGCTGGACTTGAATTCCTTCATTCCCAGTTCCGCGAAATCGTAGACCTGCTGGCAGACCTCCTCGTAGAGGCTGCCGTACTGCTGTTCTATGCTTCTTGCTATATCGTAGAGTTCCTGTCTGGTCATGGCTTTACCCTTCCCTTTCTCTTATTAGAGTCCGAGGAGGACGGCGCCGGTGATCATGACGAGCTCAAGGCAGAAGAAGATGATGAAGAGCTTGCTGATCCACTTGAACCACTTGTCGACGGGGAGGCCCATCAGACCGGAGATGGTGAAGATACCGGTGGGGATGATCATGTTGGAATAGCCGTCGCCGAAGGTGAAGGCGAGGTTGGCGGTCTGCCTGGTAACTCCGAGGAGGTCGGAGAGCGGCGCCATGATGGGCATGACGGCGGAAGCCTGGCCGGAACCGGAGGGGATGAACACGTTGATGATGTTCTGTACTACGACCTGCAGCATAGCGGCCAGTACGCCGGACATGCCGTTGAGGGCGGAGGACAGATAGTAGAGCACGGAGTCGATGATGAGACCGTTCTGCATGGTGATCATGATGGCCCTGGATACGCCTACGATGAAGGCGCCCCTTACCATGGACTTGGATGCTTCGATGAATTCGGCAGCGATCTTGCTGGGTCCGAAGCCGCCGGCGAGTCCCGCGACTACCATGGCGATGAAGAACAGAGTGGAGAGCTCATCGATGTACCACTCTTTTACGAGAACGCCCCAGATCATGAGGCCGATGACTACGACGAAGATGATTCCGCAGATGATGTGGCGGGTGTTGAGCTGGGTGTTGACCATTTCCTCCCTGCTCTTTT
>JAFRWQ010000101.1 GCA_017437925.1 Bacillota bacterium | reverse complement strand
TACCTGGACGACGACTGTATCTCCGAACCCAGGGTGGAAAGCGTCATAAGCTCCACCAAGGCCCAGATCACCGGCCGCTTCACCAGGACCGAGGCCATGACCCTGGCCGCCCTCATCAGGGGCGGCTCGCTTCCCGTCACCCTCAACGAGGTCCAGACCGAGATCGTCGGCCCGACCCTGGGAGTCGACGCGGCGAGAAAGAGCGTCATCGCCGGCATAGTGGGCATAATACTCATCTTCATCGCCATGATCGCCGTCTACCGCCTTATGGGCGTCGTGGCGGACGTCGCGCTTGCGCTTTACGTTCTCATAGTGCTCTGGGTCTTTGTCGCCTTAAAGGCAGTACTGACCCTGCCGGGCATCGCGGGACTCATACTCTCTGTGGGCATGGCCGTTGACAGCAACGTCATCATATTCAGCCGCATCAAAGAAGACATACTGGCCGGCAAGACCGTAAGAGTCGCCGTAGAGTCCGGCTTTAAGCGCGGCATGGGGACCATCATAGACTCCCAGCTTACCACTATTATCGCCGCCGTCATTCTCTACGAGTTCGGCACCGGTTCCGTAAGAGGCTTCGCCCTGACCCTGCTCATAGGTATCGTCGCGTCCCTCTTTACAGCGGTCACCATCTCAAGGCTGCTGCTCTCGCTACTCGCCGAGAACAGAAAGCTGGCTACACTTAAGAATTTCAGCGTCAAGATCCTGGCTCAGCAGGTCGAAGGGGAGAAGACCCTGCCGAAGAAGTACGATTTCCTCGGAAACCGCAAAAAGTTCTACCTGATATCCCTCGCGGTCATCGTCATCGGCATAGGCTTCGGCCTCATCAGGGGATATAACCTGGGCATCGACTTCACCGGCGGTACCATGATCCAGCTCAACATGGGCAAGGGCGGGACCGTCGAGACCGTAAGCTCAGTGCTCTCTGAAAGAGGCATCAAAGCCGATATCGTGCCCGCGGGAGCGAACAACGAAAAGGTCATAATAAAGACCACGGCTGTCGTGGACAACGAGCAGAGACAGGAGCTCATAAACGAGATCGCCTCCAGGGCCGGCATCACCGACACCAAAGAAATGATAGAGCAGGCAGGCCTCATAGGCCCCTCGGTGGGAGAGCAGCTTAAGGCCAACACCGTGAAGTCGGTCGCTTTAGCCTGCCTTGCCATGCTCATATACATAGCCGTCCGCTTTGAGTGGCGCTTCGGAGTCGCGGCCATCATAGCCCTGCTTCACGACGCCGCCGTGCTCTTCTCGTTCTACGGGCTCTTCCACGTGCAGATGAACAGCCCCTTCATCGCGGGCCTGCTGATAATCATCGGTTACTCGATCAACGACACAATAGTAGTCTTCGACAGGGTGCGCGAGAACCGCGAGCTCATGAAGAAGATAAGGCTTGAGACCGTAATAAACCAGAGTGTGAACCAGTCGGTGACCAGGGCCTTCATGACCTCGATCACCACGGCTCTTGCCATCATCCCCCTGATCATAATCTGCGGCGACGCCATCAGAGCCTTCGCCCTGCCTCTTCTGGCGGGCGTCCTCTGCGGGACCTTCTCGTCCCTGTGCCTCGCCTCGGCCGTATACTACGAGATCTACAGACTTACAAAGAAGAACAGATACAGAGGTGCTTAATTGGCAAGCGAGTATGTTCAGAGCCTGCTCGACATAAACCCGTCCTACGACGAGGCTCTGCTCGAGAAGGCCTACAGCTGGGCAACTGAATATCACAAGGACCAGAAGCGCAAGTCCGGGGAACCCTACATCATCCATCCCAAGGCCGTGGGCATCATACTGGCCGAGATCGGCATGGATGAGAAGGCGTTGGCGGCGGGGATACTCCATGACGTGGTGGAGGACACCGCCTGCACCCTCGATATGATTGAAAAAGAGTTCGGTCCAGAGGTCGCCATGCTCGTCGACGGAGTCACCAAGCTGACCAACCTGGAGTTCGACAGCAAGGAAGAGCGCCAGGCCGAGAACATCCGCAAAATGTTCCTCGCCATGTCCAAAGACATCAGGATACTGGTGATCAAGCTCTGCGACCGCCTGCACAACATGAGGACCATCCAGTACCAGACTCCGGAAAAGATCAGGATCAAATGCCGTGAGACTCTGGATATATACGCGCCACTGGCAGCAAGGCTGGGCATGTTCGGCTTCAAGTTCGAGATGGAGGATATCGCCTTCAAGAACCTGATGCCGGAGGAATATGCCTGGCTGGACAAGGAGATGTCCGAAAGGCGCAAGGACAGCGAGCT
>JAFRWQ010000100.1 GCA_017437925.1 Bacillota bacterium | reverse complement strand
GGGGTCCCTGCGCCTTCGGCGGACGTCTTCGCGCCGGGCTTTGCGGCGCCGGAGATGTTTTGCTCGCCGGGCTTTGCGGTATCGGAGACATTTTGCTCGCCGGGCTGTACGGCATCGAAAGCAATTTGCTCGACAAGATCTGAGGCATCCGAGACAACCTGCTCACCGACCTTTGCAGCGCCGGCTGCGGCCTGTCCCGACAGACTTGCTCCTTGAACAACCTTATCGCTTGCTGTCTCCGAAGCTCCGGTCATTCCCGGCTTCGTATTCCCGGCTGCCGCGTGCATTCCTGCCTCGCTTGCGCCGTCCAGCATCGACGCCGCTCCCCTTGCGGCGCTGCCGTCGGCTATGGATCTCGGAACTATCGAAAGCCCCGACTCAGGCGCGAAGGGCAGCACCAGCCTGAGAGCGACCAGCAGCCACAGAAGGCAGCGGGTCCAGGCGGGAGCCCTCTTAAGACCAAGCCTCAGCAGGGCCGCCGGCAGCACCAGCAGGCCTCCCGCAAGGCTCATGGTCAGGACCTTGAGAAACAGCGCTTCCATACTCTAATCCCCCTTCCCCATGGAGTCTATGATGGCGCGGATCTGGCGAACCTCCTCCTCGGAGAGGCCGCGTTTCTGGGTGAAGGCCGCGACGAAGGCGGGCAGGGAGCCGCCGAAGCTTCCGTCCACCAGCTGCTCACTCTGGGAAGCCCTGAAGGCCTCCTCCGAGATCAGCGAGGTGACGGTCCCCTCTTCGATGGCGAATATGCCCTTGGCGCAGAGCCTCCTCAAGACCGTGTACATGGTCGGACGCTTCCAGCCCAGCTCCCGCTCCGAGAGCCTGACCAATTCCCCTGTGGTCACGGGCTCCCTTTCCCAGATGATGCGGGCGAAACGCTCTTCGACTGCTCCCATTGTAAGATCCGGCATTTGATACTCCTTTTGAACAGGCGGTCCCCTGTTTACAACTTGTAAACTAACTAAACGCAGTTTACATCATGTAAACTGCGCTGTCAATACATTTCATGGGACTGGGACAAAGGCCGATCACCGCACTAAAAAGCGGAGCCGGTCTTTCGCATTCGAAAAGCAGAATGCCGTCCGCCGGATCCCCTGTCAGAAATCGATGCTTATATTAAGCGTGCCTCCTAGGGCTTTCGCTATCCTGGCCAGCGTGGCGATCGAAGGATTGCCGAGACCCTTTTCTATCCTTGAAAGATCGGACTGATTTATGCCTGCCGCGGCAGCCAGTTCGCTCTGGGTCATGCTCCTGCGGGCCCTGGCCAGGACCACGGCCCTTCCGGTCATCTTGCGCTCGGCCCTCTTCTCTATCCTGACGGTGGTACCCTCCGCGTATACGGTCTCTGCCTCGACGTCGAGCTCGTCGTTCCAGACGACGCCGTAAGGACCCTCGAGCCTTCCCGACTCAAAGAGCTCCCTGTCCTCAAGAGCCTTAAGCTGCGGGTATTTGCCGGTCAGCGAGGCCATGTCAAACTCCTTGACCTTCCCGTCCTCAAAGCTCAGTTCTATCACCGTACCGTCCTTAAATTCCAGTTTTTCAGCTCTGTGAAACATTACTCCGGCGGAGGGAGCCGGTGGAATTCGCCGGTCCTCCACATTTCCTCCAGTTTTTTGGCAGATAGTCGGCATGTGTATATTATCCCGCGTCCGGCTTCATAATATATTATATAACCGTATATGTCAACTATATTTTAGCATTTCAGCATGCTTATTGCCATAAAAAACAGCGGCCGCGCCGCTGCCTCGTATCTTCCCATAGCCTGCCGCTGCTTCAGCGGCCGGGTCCCGGCCTCCTGAAGCCGGGATCCTCAACAACCTCCCCTACAGCCTTATCTCTTCGGGGAAGGCATCCGTTCTCATGATGCCCCACATCTTGTCGATGTAGGCCAGAGTGTAGAAGTTCTCGTAATAATGATAGTAAAAGGCTCCCTTGGGGGTCATGGTATAGACCCCGTCCTCTTCTTTCGCGAAGCCCAAAAGCTTTGCAAGCCCCAGCTCCGCCCCGTACATCTTCTTAAGGGGAACGCCGAAGAAAGCCTCGAAATCCCGGCTGTCGACCCTGGTGCTGTAGGCCGTCCAGAAGAGCCAGTAGACCATGCGCTGCCTGAGCGTAAAGCGCAGGGTGAGAGAAGTCGGAAGCTTTCCACTGCCCGCCCTCTTGCAGTACTCTTCCACCGAAAACGTGTTGATCTTGAATCGGTCTCTCAGCAGCGTGGTCGCGGAGCAGCCGAAGCCCAGAAAATTCTCCCTGGTCATCGAGGAGTACCTCGCCTCCTCTTCGCTTGAAAAGGTCCAGATGGAGCTCCTGAAATACCCCTTCTCCCCGCAATAGGCGGTGAGATCGTCCAGCAGCCTGCGTTTTTCCCTCTTGCCCATGGCCTTTACCTTGCTGGGAGTGAAACTGAAATCGATGAAGGGATAGACCGCGGCGTGGTTGGCCCCGCTCTTAAAGACCGTGTCCAGGTCAGCCTTAAGGTCCTCAAAAGTCTGGCCCGGCAGGGCAAATATCAGGTCCATGCTGACGGTCTCAAAATCAAAGCCCGAAAGGGCCTCCTTAAGAGCCGCGGGATCGGCCTCGAGCCTTCCCAGCAGGGTCTGGAACTTCTTCTGAAAGGACTGGACGCCTATGCTTATGCGGGTCACTCCGGCGTCTTTCAGAGTCTTCAGCACCTCGGGCCTCACGTCGGCGGGGTGAAGCTCAACCCCGATCCCATCGCTGATCTCAAAGTGCTCTTCAAGGGCGCCTATTATCTCTCCCAGGCGGTCCGCAGCCAGGGCCGGGGTCCCGCCGCCGAAATAAAGGCTGGTGACCTTCTTTCTGCCCGGATATTGAGACCCGACCATATGGATCTCCCTGATCAGCGAGTCGATGTAGCGGCCGCAGAGCTCCTCGTCGTAGACCTGCTTGCAGTAGGGGCAGAAGGAGCATATGCTGCGGCAAAAGGGTATGTGCACGTAAAGGCCGAGGCTCTCAAGCTCCGAAAAGGGCAGGCTGCCGTCGCATTCGCTTCTGAATATGAAGGGCTTTACCGAGCGGGTCAGCCACATCCTGGTGAGATCGGTGATGGCGCTCATGGCTCTCCTAAACGTACCTGAGATAGGTGCGGAGCATCTCGAAGATGACCTTTAGGTTTCCCCTGAACAGCAGGGTGTACTCCGCGACGAAGAAATACCCGCACTCGCTGCAGAGTCCGGGCACGTCGATACAGCGCCCGCAGACCGAGACTTTTCCGTCTTCTATGACCACGCATTGATGGCAGGGGGTGGGGATGCTGTTGTCTATGAGGTAGGGGAAGGCGCTCTTAAGGTTGAAGACCGGAGCGCCTTCTTTCATCATGTTTTCAATGACCCGGCAGCATCCGGCTTTTTCTTCTTTGGAAAGCGCAAGCTCTCTGGTGTCGGGATAAGGGGTGTGGAAATTAAAGGATACCGCCCTCACGTTCTTAGTGTCCCTCGCGAGGCGGCATACGTCGGCCACGGCATCCTTGTTGATCTGATTTATCGCCATGTAAAAGCAGATGTTGTCCGCGGTCGCGCGGCTGATATTCTCCATTATGGCGTCGAAGGTATCCCCGCGGACGGCGTTGTGCCTTTCGCGGTCGCCGTCGAGGCTTAAAAGTATCAGGTCCGCCTCGGGCAGGTCTATGGGGAAGGTCCCGTTGGTCACCACGTTGACGATGAGAAAGCCCATCTCCTTTGCCTCGATGACCAGGTCGCGCAGGGTCCTGTCCCCGTCCTTCCATAAGAAAGTCTCTCCGCCGCAAAAGAAAAGTATGCGG
>JAFRWQ010000099.1 GCA_017437925.1 Bacillota bacterium | reverse complement strand
TGAACACGTTGATGCCTATTGATTTGGCGGCCAGCTCCTCCTCCCGTATCGCTATGAGGTAGATGCAGACCTGAGTCGCTACGCCTAACCAGTATGACATGTCTTCACCCCCTTAAGCCTTGTCCCCTTCGGCCTTGCCGAGGAGGCCCGAAGGCTTGATGAGAAGCACGACTATAAGTATCACGTAGGCGAAGAGGTCGCGGAGGGCGGTGGACACGTAGGCCGAGACCAGGGCTTCGGAAACGCCCAGTATCAGGGCTCCTATGACGGCACCGGGAAGGCTTCCCAGGCCTCCGACCACAGCGGCTATGAAGGCCTTGTTGGTCATGAAGGTGCCCAAAGACGTGTAGGTGGTGTACTTGGCGCCCAGAAGGACTCCCGCTATGCCCGCGAGGAGGCTGGCGATGACGAAGACTATGAGTATGAGCCTTCCGGTATCGACGCCCATGAGGGAGGTCGCCTCCAGATTAAAGGCCGAGGCTCTGATGGCAAGGCCCGTGCGGGTCTTCTGAAGGTAGAGCTCGACGCATACAAGAGAGACCACGCTGATGATCAGTATGGCCAGGTCTATGAGTCCTATGGAGAGCTTGCCCATCGAGACCGTGGTGTCGCCGAAGCTGTCCGGATATATCCTGACCCTGCCCGAGAAGGCGATTATCATCAGGTTCTCGCACATGATGCTGACGCCGAGTCCCGCGATCATGAAATAAAGCCTTCTGGCCTTCTTGACCAGAAGGGGCCTGTAGGCCAGGGCTTCGATGAGTATGCCGCAGATCACCGCGACTATGATGCCCACCGCGAGGCCTTTGGGAAGGTCGGCGGTTATGAGGAACTGGAACCAGAAGCAGCTGAAGGCCGCTATGGTAACAGCTATGGCGTGGGCGAAGTTGGTAAAGTTGAGAATACTGTAGATGAGAGCGTAGCCCACTGCCAGAAGGGCGTATATGCTGCCTACCGATATTCCGTTTATCAGCTGCTGAAGTAACATGGTCTTTCCTTCGCAGGACGGGCCTGCTTAAAGCACGAAAGATGCGCTGCGCCGAAAAAGCGGCGCAGCACATCGCTTAAAACCAGAGAACGGTATCCCTTGCCCGCGCTACTTGGATGCGGAGGGAGTGAACTCGGTCAGCTTTACGAATTCCTGGTTCTTGATGACGTAGATGGGGCAGGAACGGAGCACCTGGTGGGTCTCGGGAACGATGGTGAGAGTGCCGCCGAGGATGTCGATGGTCCCGGTCTTCTCAAGGGCGTCCCTGATGGCCTGGGGATCGGTGTTGCCCGCGGTGTTGATGGCCTTTTCGACCATGAGCCACGCATCGTGGGCGACTACCAGGTCGCCTGCGGCGTCCTTAAAGGGATCGTAGCCCTGGGCGTCTATGAACTTCTGGAGGAAGTCCAGAACCTCGTCGTTGGATACGTCGAAGTTGGCGGGGAAGCAGGTCCCCTCCATGCCGTCGCCGACGATCTCGAACATGTTTCCAACCATCATGGCGTCGGAGCCCATGACCATCTCGTTCATGCCCAGCTCTCTGGCCTGCTTCATGATGAGGCCTGCCTGCTGGTAGTAGCCGACCGCGATGTAGAAGGCGTCGAACTCTCCGGCATCCTTGATCTTGGTCAGGATGGCCCTGAAGTCGACGTCGCCGTCGTTGAAGGCTTCAGTGGCTATGATCTCGCCGCCGGCAGCTTCATAGGCGGAGGTGAAGGCGTTCTTGATTCCCACGGAATAGTCGGAGCCCAGATTGTAGATGACCGCGACCTTCTTGTAGCCCAGCTCATTGTAGCCGTACTGGCCCATGATGGCGCCGAACTGGGGGTCGGTGAGGCAGGACCTGAAGGACTGGGGACGGGTGGTGCCGTCTTCGTTCTGGGTGATCTTGATGTTGGATGCCTGGGTGGCCACGAAGGGCACCTTGTTCTCCTCGCAGACCTCGGCCAGGGCCAGGGTGGTGGTGGAGGACTCGGTTCCTATCATCACGCAGATCTTATCCTGCTGGATGGCCTTTCTGGCGGCGTTGGTTGCTTCGATGGGGTCGGAACGGTCGTCGTAGTAGTTTACCTTGACCTCGCGGCCCAGTATTCCGCCGTTGGCGTTGCAGTCGGCAGCCATGACGGTGATGCTGTCTTTAAGCAGGGTGCCGTAGAAGGCGTTCTCTCCGGTGAGAGGTCCGAGGCAGCCTATTACAATGGGGCCGTCGTCCTTCTTGGCGGAGCCGCAGGCTGCCATGCTGAGTATCATCATCAGGGCGAGAGCCGCGGCCAGCAGTTTCTTTGTGGTCTTCATTTTTCTTCCTCCGGGTATGTATGCTTTAAAACGGTGGACGGTTTATATGGACTTGTTTATACCAGCATGCGGCGTCCGCCGTTGGGCGCCACTATCTGGCCGGTAACGTAATCGGCGGCCTGGGATACGAGGAAGAGGACGGTGTTGGAGATGTCCTCGGGCTCGGCCAGCCTTCCCTGGGGGATGAGGGGTATCTCGTCGTCGGCGAACTCGCCGTCGGACTCCCAAAGGCCCGGGGTCTTGGTGGTGGGTACCGGTATGACGTTGCAGTTGATGTGGAAGGGGGCTCCTTCCTTGGCTATGGACGAGGTCAGGCCTATGACTCCCGCCTTGGCCGATGCGTAGTGTACGCACTGGTCGCCGCCGCAGAGGGCGTAGCCGGAGCTTATGTTGACGATCTTTCCGCCCTTCTCCTTCATGAACGGGAAGGTCTCCCTTATCATCCAGAACTGGCTGAAGAGATTGTAGGTGACTATCTTGTTCCACAGCTCGTCGGTGACGTTCCAGAAATCTATGGGCTTTTCGGAGCCGCCGGCGTTGTTGATCAGTATGTCTATGTTTCCGAAGACCGACGCGGCTTCCTTGATGGCGGCCTTGATCTCCTCGATCTTCATAACGTTGCAGTGTACGTAGATGGCTTCCCCGCCGCCTGCGATGATCTGATCCTTGACGGCGTTTCCGTTGACGTCGTTGATGTCGAAGATGGCGACCTTGACTCCGTAGGAAGCGAGAGCCTTGGCGCAGGATTCTCCTATGCCTCTTCCGCCTCCGGTGACTATCGCGCTCTTTCCGCCTATGCCCAGATAATCCTTCATTTCCTTACCTCCTTAATACATCCAGGATCCGCCGTTGGGGCAGATGGTCTGGCCGGTGAAATAGTCGGAGGCAGCGGACGCCAGGAAGGCCACGGTTGCGGCGATGTCCTTGGGGGTACCTATGCGGCCGACGAGTATGTTGTTCTCTTCAACGCCCTCCCAGGGCAGGAGCATTCTGGTCTGGACCAGTCCGGGAGCGACGGTATTGATGAATATGTGGTCCTTGGAGAATTCGACTGCCAGCTCTCTTCCGAGGCTGATGACGCCTCCCTTGGCCGCGGCGTAGTGGGGATCGCTCCAGTCGCCGGTGATGGCGGCGCCCGAGCTTATGTTCACGATCTTTCCGTAATGCTGCGCCTTGAAGATCGGGTAGACCTTCATTATGAACTTGTATACGCAGGTCAGGTTCAGGTTGATCAGCCTGTCCCACTCGGGATCGGTCATGTCGTCTATCTTCTTGCCTCCTCCGCAGCCGGCGGCGTTGTTGACCAGGATGTGCAGGGCGCCGTAGGTATCTATGGCGGTCTTTATGGAGTTTTCAACGTCTTCGGGGCAGCTGATGTCGCAGTGGAGGGCGCTTATTGATCCGCCTTCGGCCTTGATGGAGTCTACGGTCTTTGCGAGAGGCTCATCCTCTATGTCGCAGGCCACCACGTTGGCCCCGAGGCCCGCCAGCATCTTTGCGATCCCGGCTCCTATGCCGTTGGCCGCGCCGGTCACAATAGCGGTCTTGCCTTCCAGTTGGAAGTAGTCGAACATGGTATCGATAACGTACTGCTTATTCATATCTTTCCTTTCAATGGCTCTGAATATTTGTATATATAATGTATATTTATGGTTCTGCACGATTCCTGACCATTTAACCACAGCTTTTTGTCCATGTCCATAAAAATGGATATTATTATATTTTTTTACTTAATTATTATTCACATTTAAGCGCATATTTCGCTATATATACAGGCGTTATACGCATATACATCATATATATCCATTTCTCAGCCCTGCTGCCGGTCTTTTCGCCCCCGTTTAAGGCAATAAAAGACCCCGCGGGGCGGGGTCTAGTTTTTATTCGCTTATATTAAATTTTATTCAGTCCGACCTTCTGTCGCAGCGGAAGTAATCGTCCGAAAGGCCCTCGGAAAGGTCCAGGTGCTTTAAGACCAGCACGGTGATCAGCTCGTCGGCCTGGGCGTTGTGGGCTCCGTCAGGCTTTTCCTGATAGTGGTAGAGGGCGTAATTGAGGGCCCAGTTGCGGTCCTCCCCCATCTCCATGTCGTCGAACATCAGCTGGGCGTCGTAAGTCTTGGGAAGCCAGGAGGTATCCAGGCCGAACTTTATAAGGTTCCTCTCCAGCATGAGCAGATCGTCGGGACCCCAGGAGACGAAGGCGAAGTCCACCCCGCACCAAAGGCGGAGCTTTTCAGCAGCCTCGGCAAGGGGAATGCCCTTCGAGATATCCTCGTCGGTGATCAGGGTCAGTTCCCTGACCTCCTTGTTCATTCTGGTGTAGACCTGGGGCTTGATCATAATGTCGAGGGTGTCGGTCACTTCGCAGTTTTCGTCCAGCTTGGCCGCTCCGATCTGGATTATCTCGCCGGGTAGGCCGGGAACGTGGCTTCTTCCCGCCAGAGGATGGTTCCATTCGAGATCTATTACTACAGGGGTCATCAGGCCCTCCTTTCTTTCACGCCCCAGTATACCGCACCCGGGACTGCTTTCCAAAGAGTTTTTGCCTTTTTGCCTCATTTTCGGGCCGCACTGTTGTATAATCATCGGGAAGGCGCTGCCGGAAAGGAGCAACATGGCATTCAAGACCAACGCGATGCGCACCCTGGACCAGAAAAAACTGCTACACAAGACCTACGAGCTGGGCAATACCGAAGCCGTCAGCGGCGTGGAAGCCGCAAGACTAATGAACGCCGACCCGGCAAAGGTCTTCAAGACCCTGGTCACAGTGGGAGCGTCAAAGCAGCACTACGTTTTCGTGATACCCGCGGCAGGAGAACTGGACCTTAAGAAGGCGGCAAAAGCGGCGAAGGAAAAGAACATCGAGATGATAAAGTCGAAGGAGCTCCTCCCCCTGACCGGCTACGTCCACGGGGGCTGCTCCCCCATAGGCATGAAGAAGCTCTTCCCCACCTTCGTGGACGAGAGCGCCATGGGCCTTGAGACCTTCATTTTCAGCGCCGGCAAGATAGGCTACCAGATAGAGATGGCCCCCGAGGACCTGAGAAAGGTCGTTCCCTTCACTTATTCGGATCTGACGGTGTGACACGGCCTCCGGGCACATATCAGAAGATCACCGATAATACGCAAAAAGGCCGGACGCAGGGGCTTGAACGCCCGCCGCTCCGGCCTTGATCACGTTATCATCGGCGGGGCCGTTATGACCTGCGCCATCCGCCGCTGTAAGCTCAACGGAAGAAAGCTGCTGAGGACCTGCGATCAGTAACCCAGCTTTTCTCCTATGAGGACTACCTCCATGTCGCTTCCGCCCGTGGGCCTGTAGAGTATGGAAGCGCCGTTGCAAATGCGTTTGGGGCTTCTGCAGTCTATGCAGTGACCCAGCTTTACGCAGGGGGTATCGAGATTGAGCCTTGCTGCGTTCAGGGGTCCCGCGACAGTCCTTGCCCTCTCGAGGGCGTCGGTCAGGGTTGGAACGATCTTGTTCACTCCGAAGACGAAGTAATACTTTTTATGGCCCCAGAGGTTGGACGCGACTCTGTTTCCGCTGCCGTCTATGTTGACCATCTCGCCCTTTTCGGAAGCGCCGTTGACCGAGCACATGTAGACCTCGGCGTCGGCCTCCAGCTTTCTCACCTG
>JAFRWQ010000098.1 GCA_017437925.1 Bacillota bacterium | reverse complement strand
TTTCCTGCCGCCACAACCTGAAGTACTGGACTATGGAGCCTTACCTGGGCTTCGGCAGCGCCGCCCATTCCTTCATAGGGGGGAGGCGCTTTGAGGACGGGGCTCTGCCCCTGCTCACCGGCGAAGAGGAGCTTGATGACGAAGCTTTCGGCGTACTGGCAAAGAACTGCGAAAGCTTTGCGTCCTTCGGCGCCGAAGAGAAAAGCGAACTCAAGGGAGACTTCATATTCACCCAGCTGAGGCTGGCGGAAGGGATGGATCCCGGGCTCTATACGAAGCTATTCGGAGATAATATAGAAGATGACTTCGCCGTCCCGCTCAAAAAACTCGCAGAAGAGGGCCTGATCGAAAAGGCGGCAGGCCGCATAAGGCTCACCGCCACGGGCCTTGACGCGACCAACCCGGTCATGGAGGAGCTGCTCTCGGCGCTTTAGACCCTGCCTGAGCGGCCCGGATCTGCCGCGGCATATCTTAACGATTTATTTAAAAATGCAATATATAGACCGCTTGCATTTGAAAACCTTATAGACTATTATCATTACAGACATTAACGATGTCATCACGATTGCCAAGAAAAGATGCTGCGGACTGATTCCCGCAGCGTTTTTTTCGTTTTTGTACACATTTCATACCTCAGTCATTTTCCTTTGACGCGGGGCGGGTCCGATGCTAAAATCAAGAAAAAAGGAGCAGCATCCATGTCCGATAAAAAATACGTTCTCGCCCTCGACGAGGGCACCACAAGCGCGAGAAGCATAGTGTTCGACCGCGCCGGAAACATAGTGTCGGTTGCCCAGATGGAATTCAGCCAGATCTTCCCAAGACCCGGCTGGGTAGAGCATGACGCCTCCCAGATCTGGAAGGTCCAGCTGCAGACAGCGAAAAGAGCCCTTGAAAAGGCGGGCCTTAAGGCTGAAGACATAGCCGCCATAGGCATCACCAACCAGAGGGAGACCACCGTCGTCTGGGACAAGGCTACCGGCGAACCGGTGTACAACGCCATAGTCTGGCAGTGCCGCCGCACCGCTCCCTTCTGCGACAGCCTGGTCGAAAAGGGGTATGCCGAAAAGGTGAGGGCGAAGACGGGCCTTCCCATAGACGCATATTTCTCGGGTTCAAAGATCCGCTGGATACTCGACAAAGTCGAAGGAGCGAGGGAAAAGGCCGAAAGGGGCGAGCTCCTATTCGGGACCATAGACAGCTGGCTCATCTGGAAGCTCACCGGCGGAAGGGTCCACGTGACCGACTACACCAACGCTTCCAGGACAATGCTCTTCAACATACACGAGCTGCGCTGGGACGAGGAGCTCCTCGATATCCTCGGCGTTCCGGCTTCCATGCTTCCCGTTCCGGTGCCTTCTTCCGGCATATACGGAGAGACCGATCCCGGGCTCTTCGGGGCGCCCATCCCCATAGCGGGAGCCGCGGGAGACCAGCAGGCGGCCCTCTTCGGACAGGCCTGCTTTGAACCGGGAGACGCCAAAAACACCTACGGCACCGGCTGCTTCCTTCTGATGAACACCGGAGAAGAGGCCGTCGCTTCCGAAAGGGGCCTGGTCACCACCGTGGCCTGGGGCCTTGACGGCAAGGTCAATTACGCCCTCGAAGGCTCGGTATTCGTCGCTGGAGCCGCGGTCCAGTGGCTGAGGGACGAGCTGGGCCTCATAGAAAACTCCCCGGCTTCCGAAAAATACGCCTCGCAGGTGGCCGACACCGGCGGAGTCTACATAGTTCCCGCTTTCACCGGGCTCGGCGCTCCCTACTGGGATCCCTACGCCAGAGGCACCATAGTGGGCATAACCAGGGGCACCAACCGCTGCCACATAATAAGGGCCGTCCTGGAATCCCTGGCCTACCAGACCCACGACGTGCTCAGCGCCATGGAAGAGGACAGCGGAAGAAAACTGGGCGTCCTCAAGGCCGACGGCGGAGCCGCAGCCAACGATCTTCTCATGCAGTACCAGGCAGACATTAACGGCTGCCCGGTCCACAGACCCGGATGTCTGGAAACGACCGCTCTGGGAGCGGCCTATCTGGCCGGACTCGCAGCCGGGGTGTGGAAGGGGACCGATGATATAAAGGCAAACTGGAAGCTTGAGCGGGGGTTCGAGCCTCACATGGATGAGGAGACCCGCCGCGGAAGGCTGTCCGGCTGGAAGAGGGCCGTCGAGCGCTCCAGAGGCTGGGCCGCCGGTGAAAAGGAGGATTAGTATGAACGAAGTACTCAAGGTTATCGAAGAAAGAAGCTCCATCAGAAAGTACAAAGAGGACATGCTCGACGATCAGACCATAGAGCTCCTGATCAAGGCCGGTCTTCAGGGTCCCACAGCCAACAACAAGCAGGAGGTCCACATCTCCGTCCTCAAGAGAGACAACAAGGCTCTCAAGAAGCTGGCCTGCGAGGTCAACGCCCTGGCCGGAAGAGAGGGCTGCTTCTATTACAACGCCCCCGTTGTCTTCATGCTCAGCGCCGACAAGGACCTGTTCTTCGGGTCCATAGACGCCGGCATAGCCTGCGAGAATATGGTCCTGGCCGCCCAGTCCCTGGGCCTGGGCTCCGTGATCCTGGGAATGCCCTGGAGAGTCATGGGCGGGGAGATGAAGGACTACTTCGCGGAGAAATTCTGCTTCCCCGAGAACTATGAGTTCAAGATAGGCATCGCCGTGGGCTATAAGGACACCGACAAGGTCCCCCACGACTTTGATCGGGACACCCACGTGAGCTTCCCCGAATAGGGAAGGGCCGCTCGGAGGCCGAAAGATAAAGATATGAAAGAGCATGGCGAGCGGTCGCCATGCTTTTTTATAGGATTCCTTGTTTACATATGCCGAAAATTCAAATTATATTAAATTAAATGCGGAAAAAGCTTGTTATTATATTGACAATTAGTCAGTTTGCTATTATTTTATTACTAGTAGTTAATGTGTGAGGAGGCCGATATATGAACATAGTCGAAACACTGAAAAACAGCATGCCTCTTATGACTGCCAAACAGCAGCACATAGCCGGCTTCATGATCAACAACCCCGCCGAGATGTGCTACATCTCGCTGAGGGAATTCAGCCAGCAGGTAGGCTGCACCGAAGCCACCGCCATACGCTTCTGCCAGAAGCTGGGCTACGGCAGCTTTACCGACGCCAAAAACGCTTTCAGAAGCATTCAGGCCCTGAAGACCGAAGAAAGGACGGCTCCCCAGGCCAACCTGCACCAGCCCGGCAGCTCCGAATTCACCGGCAGCGAATTCATAAACACCCAGCTCGAGATGGAGCGTTCCTACATCGACGGCATCTTCGGGGAGATGGATACCGCGCTCCTTGAAAACATCGCCGAAGACATCGTAAACGCCCATACAGTATATATAGTAGGGCGGGGCGTCTCGTATTCCATCGCCGACTTCATGATGAAGAGGCTGTCCCTCTTCGGCATCAGAGCTTACGTCATCAATCCCGAAGAGATGACATCCCTGCAGTCGGCCGTGAGCCGGGTCTCATCCAAAGACCTGTTCATATTCATGGCGTTCCCGGTGTATTACCTGCCCATTATCAACATCGCCCGCTACGTAAAGGAGCACGGAGCGACGGTGGTGGGCCTCACCGATTCCAGCGACTCTCTTCTCGCCAGGCACTGCGATCACTGCCTGTTTATGGGAGAGATGCACAAAGGCCGCTACTATTCCTACGCCTCTCTTATGATCTGCTTCAACATCCTCCTGTCCATGGTCCAGCTCAAGACCAAGGACACCGACCTGACCCGTTTTAAGGCGATAATGGAGGAGATCTCTCACCCTGATTACCAGGGAAGCGATTATCAGCAGGTCACTCCTCTGTGAAGTTTTTACAGCCCCGCAGTTCTGAAAACCGCCGCGGGGCTTTATATTTCAACATTTTATATTATATAAGTCAACTAATGTTTATTTCGCCCCTGCGAAATTTATTGACAAGACCTCTGTATTCCCGTACAATCTTTATATATTTTATGTATGGTTCGATCGATAGCGTCGATGGACCCGCATAAAAGAGGCTTTTACGCAGACCCGAGGCGGCTGCGTTCAGCGATAAGCGTTTCTGAAATGAAAGGAGAAAGTAATGAAAAAGCACTTAGCATTGCTGCTTGCTCTTGTCATGGTACTGAGCCTTGCTCTCGGCGCCTGCGGCTCCAAGACCGAGACCAAACCCGCGGAGACCAAGCCCGCGGAGACCAAGACAGAGACTCCGGCTGCTACCACTCAGCCCGCAGCAACCACCCCCGAACCTGCCAAGCAGGAAGAGGAGAAGGTACTGACCATAGGAACCTACATGGCCATCGTTACCCTCGTACCCTGGAAGACCACTTCCGACGGCGACGGCTACGTGATCAGGCAGGTCTACCAGACCCTGCTCGACATGGATGAGAATTCCGAATTCCTCGGCAACCTGGCCGAGAGCTGGGAAGCTTCCGATGACGGCCTCGTCTGGACCTTCCATCTGAGGAAGGACTGCTACTGGCAGAGGGGCAACGAACTGTTTGGCGACGAGCTCGTTCCCGTTACCGCTCAGGACGTTAAGTACTCTTATGAGTGCTACCTCGATCCGGACTTCGGCTCCGTCCGTTACTCCGACCTGGTAGGCACCATCGATCACATCGAGTGCCCCGACGACTACACCGTAGTATTCTACACCAAGGACATCGACGTACTCTTCGAGTACAGAATGTATCAGTCCTACATCATCTGCCAGAAGATGATCGACGCCAACTGGGACTTCGAGAATCACCCCCTGGGCTCCGGCGCCTACAAGTTCGTAGAGCATAAGACCGATACCCACGTCATCCTCGAGAGAAACGAAGACTTCTTCGTAAGACCCAACCTGGACAAGATCGTTTACAAGATCATAACCGACAAGAGCGTATCCGCCATCGCTTTGCAGAACAAGGAAGTCGACATCTCCCTGTCCATCCTCGCCACCGAGGTCGCCAACATCGCAAAGCATGATTACCTGAGACTCGCCTCCGGCGGCACCGGCTCCTATCGCTGGGTCGGCTTCAGATGCGACTGGAGCTTCTTCCAGGATAAGGAACTCAGAAAGGCTCTCAGAAGGGCCATCGACTGGGACGGCGCCATCGCCGCTCTGTTCGCCAACGACGCCGGCGTAGAGCTGGCCAGAAGAGCTTACTCCTGCATCCCCTATGAGCGCCCGGGCGGGGACACCGACGACAGCGCCAAGGCCATGTGGGAATCCTACGATCCCAAGGC